>JAKSLL010000122.1 GCA_024401215.1 Bacteroidaceae bacterium | reverse complement strand
CACATAGTAAAGGCTAAGGGCCCCGTCACCACCCCAAGTCAAGGTGAAGATCTCACTATCACTTACCTCGTCAGGATGCATGAAGTCAATCTCGAATCCACCCTCTGTGTACATGAGGTCGAACTCCACCGTAAACTCATCACCGAAATAGTTCTTAGGGTTCTTGCTGATGAGAGGCTTAATCCAAGAGTCCTCCTTGGCAAACTCGATGACCTGTTCGCCATTTACTGTAGCAATCTCTGCATTACCACGCTCCAGGTCCCACTTGCTTGGGAATTCGCCAACACGCTCGCCCTTCACGACATCTTCGAAGACAACAACCGAACCGCGCACGAAATCGCTCTTTACGTTGCCGACAGTTGTCTGTTCACCTGCATCTTCATCACCAGCCTTTTCTGCCTTGTCTTTCTTGCCTTTCTTTCCCTTAACAGCATTTGTCGCCTCAGTTTCTGCAGCATCAAATGTACCGTCAATAGCTCTTGAAACGGCGTTATCTATCTTTTGATTAACCTTGCTTTGCACTCTGCTCTTCACTCTGTCAAGAATACTGCTCTGGGCATGAGCTTCTGGGGTAAAAACGCTAAATGTCATTGTGGCTAATGCCAACACTAATAAATTTTTCATATCAAGTATTTTTATTGTTTATATATTTTGGTTGCTAAGTTATTGATTTTTTTAATACCTTGCATCTAAAAAGAACAAAAATAACAGAATATTTATGTTGTTTCTCCAACACAAACAAATATTACGCATTTTTACCGCATCTATATAGCAAGATTACATTTCAGCAAGATAAGATGTCCTTCACTCCATATACCGTATGAACCTCTTCTGCAGCATAATTACTGCAAGTCAATTAAGGGTGAATTACCAAGCATTATTTACGATGTTTCTTTGATGGTACAGCTTTCATATCCTTGCCTATCTGATAGTCCACATCTGTTGGAGCCGTCACGATGACTGTCACATGACGCTCTGCTTGAGAGAGAGATTCTATATCGCGAGCCGACACATACAGATTGCCATTCTTAACAGTATAAGAGACTGCCGAAGGAAGCTGCTCGTTGCGTGACACCATATTTACCGAATAGACCGGGCCTTTGAGAATGACAAGATGAACTGGAGCATCAAGTTTGACTGTGTGGAACTGCTCTGTCTTCTTAATTTCTGCACTTGCGCTGATTGCCATGATTGCTGCGATGGCGAGAGTCATAATCTTTTTCATAAACATTGATTTTTTATTGAACTTAACTATTTTTACATTGTTGTATCTGCAAAATAAAGTTTGAGGTGCTTGTGTTTCAGCAACGGCTCTTTCTAAATTTCACAATGCAAAGATATGGACTCTCAAAACAAGATAAAAGGGTAAATTCCCCAACATATAGGGAAATTACCATATATGATTTAGGGATATGGCACTAAACCTTTTGCAAACCGATGTTTTTCATGGCGTTACATACCATCACCCCTCATATTTGGCAGGGGTGACTCCATACATTTTCTGAAAACATTTAGAGAAATATGATGGACTTGAGAAGCCTACCATGTAGCAAACCTCATTCACTCTGTACTGCTTGGATTGAAGCATTTCGGCTGCATGCTTGAGACGAATTACGAGTATCATCTCGTTTGGCGTTACATCAGCAAGATTTTTTATCTTGCCAAACAAACCAGAACGAGAGATGCCAAGTTCGCTGGCAAGAAAGTCAACGGTCAATTCGGAGTTGCTGAAATTCTTCTCTATAACAGCCTCCATCCTGTCAAGAAACGCCTGGTCTTTCGCACTTATCGTCATGAATTTTATTCGAGCATCATGCACCTCCTGCTCCATACGGGTGTTCATTTCTTGAATCTCCTGCTCTTTCTGGATGTTTATCTCCTGAATCTCCTGTTCTTTCTGAACATTGATTTCATGGATCTCCTGTTCTTTCTTGATGTGTATCTCTTGGATCTCCTGCTCTTTCTGAACATTGATTTCATGGATTTCCTGCTCTTTCTTGATGTGTATCTCTCGAATTTCTGCCTTATGCTTTTTCTGTTCTTTTCTCACGATACGCAATACGAGCAAGGCAATAACCACTATAAACAGCAATACATAAAGAATCTTTGCAGGGGTGTTCCAATAAAAAGGAGGCGTAACGACTATGCGGAGAGTTGCCTCGTCCGACAGCACACCATCATTATTCTTAGCCCTTACATGAAGAATGTATTCACCTGGAGACAAATTAGTGTATGTTGCGTAATGCATGTTACCCGACTCTATCCAATCTTCATCAAATCCCTCAAGCCGATAGCTGTAAGTGTTGTCTTCTGGCTGAAGGAAACTCATAGCAGAGAAAGATATGCGCACCATATTATCTCGATAGCTCAGCACTATCTCATCCAAATACGGCAACGACTCAGGAAGTATTTCACTTCCTACAGACACGGATTTGTTGAATAGCTCCACTCCTGTGAACACCACATTGGGCTTCACTTCATTACGGAACATACCACGAGGCTGGAAGGAGATGAAGCCGCTTACTGTGCCTATATAAATACGGTTATCTGATGTGCGACAAATCGCATCCTGCAGAAAACTTGTGCCGCCCATTTTTGCTCCACCCTTATACACCTGTACAAGCGCATCTTCCACATAATCATAGCAAAGCAATCCCTCTGATGTTGCCATCCACAGATATCGGTCATCACCTGTCACGCCATATACAACAGCATCCTCAGGAATACATCGATTTGCGACAAACGTATCATTTGACGCTTCGTATCTGTAAACACCAGAAGATGTGGCAGCCCACATACTACCGTTGCAATCTTCATGAAGGCTATATACCGACAACACATTACTTATATTCAATGCCTCGCTTCCGAAGTTAGAATAGCTACGCCATTTGCCTCCATTAGGATTATAACACCACACACCATGAGCCTCAGTTGCCACCCACACATACCCACGCTTATCTTGACGAATGGCATTGACTGGCGATCCAAAATTGCGTTTCACAGTAAATGTCCTTGACTCAGGATTAAAAACTGCCACAGACGAGTATGTTCCAACCCATAAGCGCCCATCAGCATCTACAATCATAGCGTTTGAGCTTGCATCAAGGACACCACCATTATCGCTTGCCAGCACAGGGATGCTAACTATTGAAAGTGTCTTAAGGTTTACTATAGCAATACCTTTGGAGTATGTGCCAACATATAGGTTATCAGCATCAGCACACAATGCATGAATATTCTTGACCTCACCTTCACTACTGTTAACTGCTACTGTCACAAACTTACCGTCGCCCGGCGAGAAGTAGCACAACCCACCATCATCACTCGCTATCCACAAACGACTATACCTGTCTTCACAGAAATGGTTGACAACATTGCCAGACACGCTGTTGGGCATAGCAGTATGCTCAAAAAATGTGAAATTGCTTGACTGCGAATGAAGGTAGTTAACACCTCCATAGTATGTGCCAATCCATACCCCCCCTTCACAATCTTTCATTATTGGATATACAAAGTTGTCGGAAAGAGAGTTTCTGTCTAATAAATTGCGCGAATAATGGTTGACTTTCTCACTTTTCACATCATATATTGCCAACCCCGTATCGCTACCGATCAAGAAAAGTCCAGGGGAGACTTCTTTCATACTGTGAATATGCTGTGACATAGATTGCAATGGCGACAACACTTTCTTCACTCTGTGAGTCTTTATGTCAATGCTGATTATACTTCCATCCCATGCCCCTAACCACAAGTCTTTGTCGCTTGACTGCATAAGGGCTATCGAACCTGGAGCTTTGACTTGACCTTCTCCATAATCAATAAGGAAGGGCACAAAAGCCTTTTCACTTTTATTATAATATAAAAGATTATGTTCCGCCCAGCAGCTCGAAGCCCAAATCGTGCCGTCAGAAGCCTTCATCACAAAACCAAAATTCGAAGAACTGGCAGGCGTCAAAACACGTGACAAATGTCTTCTGTCGGCAGACATTCTAAGAATGCCACTGCCCATTGTTGACATCCATATCTGCCCATTGTCATCTATTACCATCGCAGAGACATTCAAATCCCTCTCAACACCTTTTTCATTATTATTCTGATATTTCAATATGGTATCATTACGCTGAAGATAGTAATATAATCCATTTTCAGCCCCTATCCATATTGTATCTCGTGTTTCAAGCAGGCAAGTTATGGAGAGTGCCTTCGAGTGTCTGATGACTTTTACAGTATGACCATCATACCTGTCCAATCCACGCGCTGTGCCAAACCACACAAACCCTTTGTTGTCTTGTATGATTGAGCGTATTGTATTAGAGGAAAGTTCCTCATTCACAGATGAATGAGAAAAAACAGCTTGCTGCACTCCGAGGTTTGATTTCTGAGCTACACCACAGACAGCAGACATAAGTAAAAGCACCAAGAATAAAATTCTGCGAATATTTGGCATGGCGTTAGTTTCTTTAGTTTATGACAAAGGTAAACAAAATAACACATAATACACAAGCAGAAGCTATAAATATTGTACATTTGATGGTATTTGTATCATTTTTATATTTCTTTGTACTTTTCTTGTATCGAATAACTCATAAAATCGCTTACTTTGCATTGTAAAAAAAGAATAAGGAAAACTATTGGTAACAACAAATCACTAACTATCGATTAATGATGAATCAAAACCAATAAAGAGTTAAATTATGGTTGTACTTTTTCATTGATGATTCATCATACTAACTAATGTCATACGATTATATACTTCTCATAATAGGATTATCGTAGATTGAGGGCAGAACGAGAGTTTAGCCCTCATTTTTTTTTGCAATAACATCACGAAAAGACAAATACATTTCAAACTGTTTCTTAACTCTCAACCGCTCGCAGAAGTTGATTGTGGAATAATTTTGTTCTTATTCAAACCTACTGCACTTTTTTATAGTATATAGGTCAAAATAACCCACATATTTATTTTTCGAAGATAAAATAATTCATATCTTTGCAAGTGAAAATAATTTAAGTTTAAGAATCATGTAATTTTTATTGGGTAATAACGATTTATGTTTGGGGAAACAGCTGAACGTGAGTTTCGCTGTTTCTTTTTTTTTGTCATTTTCCCAAATAGTAAAGCTAATAACGATAATAAATAACTAAACAATGAAGAAGTTTATAATTCCATTATTTTTCATTTGCACAAGTGCCCATTCCTATGCACAGCAACTTGCATTTCCCGAAGCTCAAGGATGGGGACGATATGCAACAGGCGGCAGAAAGGGCACCGTTTATCATGTGACAAATTTGAATGACAGCGGTGAAGGTTCACTACGCGATGCCGTAAGCAAGAAAAACAGAATCGTGGTTTTCGATGTGGCAGGTGTCATAAATCTTAATAGCCGACTCACTTTCGCCAGCGACCTCTATGTAGCTGGACAATCTGCACCAGGCGAAGGTATAACTGTCTACGGAAACGGTGTCTCATTCTCAGGAGCAACAAACAGCATAATACGCTACATGCGTTTCCGTATGGGCGTGGGTGGCGACAATGGCAAAGACTGTGCAGGCATCGCTAACGGCACAAATATGATTTTCGACCACTGCTCTTTTGCATGGGGACGAGATGAAACATTCTCCATCAACCCCGACGGCAAAGGTGACCTTCATAGCGTGACAATCCAGAATTGTGTTGTAGGTCAAGGACTGATGAGTCACTCAGCAGGCGGTCTTATGCAAGCAGACAAGATTTCGCTGATAGGCAACTTCTATTGTGACAACTCAACCCGAAACAACAAGGTGAAAGGTAAAAACCAGTATGTGGGCAATGTCGTTTATAACTGGAAGGACGGCGCATACATTATGGGCGGCGACTCTGAAGGACAAAGTTATTGCAACATACAAGGCAACCTGTTCATCAACGGCCCAGCTGGCGGAGGTGATGCTTTCACTGGAGGCAACGGCAATTTCCATTGCTATGTGAAAGACAACTACCAAGACAGCAACAGAAACGGCGTGCTCGACGAGATAGCTGTTACAAAGTTCTCCGGCTCTGATGTTGTGACAAAACCATACGACTACCCTGTCATAGAAAGCATACCTACACCATCAATCTTGATAAACGGATTGAAAACTGTTGGCGCCTCTTATCCTTTGAGAGACTATACTGACTATTATATGGTTGACGAGGTGATGTCTTTCGGCAAGGAAGGTGCCCTGATTTCAAATGAGGGAAGCCTCCCTTACGGCACTCCTAACACATGGAAAGTGTGGAAAGGCACAAACAAAGTGGATTCCGACAAAGACGGAATGCCTGACGCCTACGAGGTGGAATGCGGTTTTGACCCTCAGAAAAATGACGCTATGGAGCTGATGTCTGACGGATACACAAAAATCGAACATTATCTCAACACATTAATTAATTTAGGAGAAATCGCCTATCTGCGCCCTCCTATGCTCGTCGAACTGAAATCCGCAACAACAAACTCTCTGAACATCAAATGGAGAGATTGGACAGAAGGAGAAGAGGGCTTTATCATCGAGGCAAAGACAGAAGGCAGCAGTTTTGTAGAGTTGGCCCGCACAGAGGCAAACACAAACAACTTAACAATAAACAAGTTGCAGCCAGCAACAGCATACACTATCCGTATCAAAGCATGGCGCAGCAATGGTACTGATGAAGCTTCTCCACTACATTCTGACTATAGCAACGAGGTTATCTTTAAGACCTTGCCAGAGGAAGTGGGCGTTGTAAACACAGAGACTTACGAACCAGATTTGACTCTCACTGGAGGAAACACTTGGAATAAGGTTGACAAGGTTTGGGATTCTGCTGATGGATTATATGAAGATGGCAAGAAGGTGCTTCTTTCTTCTGCATACACAAATACCGTTAGTGTGTCAGAAGACGTATCACCTGAATGTGTCGTTGTAATGACAAATGCCGAAGAGATGATGACGGTGAATTCAAATGGCGGAGTTATAACAGGAAGCACGTCTATGAATAAGACGGGCAATGGCGAGTTGCACGTCAAAGGCAAACATACATACACAGGCGCTACAGTCGTCAACAATGGCGAGTACAAATTCGACTACTTAACAAATGGTGGAACAGCAAGTTCGCTTGGTGCCAGCCAGGAATTTGCTCAGAACTGGATTTTCAATGGCGGTACATTCACCTATGCTGGCACAGATAACTCAACAACCAATCGTTCTGCTCGAATCTTAAAGGAAAGCTGCTTCAATATAGCAGAATCTGGAAGAAAGATAACGCTGAATGGCAAGTTCGAAGGCACTGGCAATCTCATTTTCGATGGCAAAGGCACTTTCGTTCCTAACACAAATAAGTTCTTCTCTTACACAGGAGAGACAATTCTCAAAGGAGGCACTTTGCAACTCCCTACACCTGAATTATCAAACAATGGTATAGGAGCCTCTAAAAAACTCGTATTTGCTGGAGGAACGCTCAAAACTGCTGGTGAAACTGAAGGTTATGAGAATTACACCTTCCCTATTGAAGTGTTGGAAGGAACGACATCATATTTCTCGCCAAACAGAAACTGCTATATGAAGAACACTGTGACTGGCACAGGTACTCTTCAGATAAACATTCCTTATGTAAGAGAATACATACAAGGAAACTGGGACGGATTTAAGGGACGCATTATCGCCTATGCTAATAATGCTGGCAATTTGTTCCTTCTCAGCGGAAAGAACATCCCTAATGCTGTAATAGATTTGAAACATGGTGTTCAAGCTTGCGGATGGGACACAAATGGCAATTATGTATTAGGCGGCTTGTCAGGAGAAGCAGGAACTTTCCTTAGCGGATGCAGCAAGAAGACCGACGGATTCAAATGTTCATGGACTATCGGCGGCGCTAATACTGACGAGACTTTCAATGGAACAATCAACAACTGGTCATGCTCAGGCAAAGGCCATGTTGGCACAGTAAGCATTACGAAGGCTGGTACAGGTATATGGCGTCTGAACGGCAATAACGAATATAGCGGCACTACAACTATCAATGCAGGAAGACTCGTTATTAACGGCGTCAACTCTGGCAACGGCACAATAACAGTAAACCCAAATGCAGAATTGGCAGGTAATGGTACTGTTGCTGGTAATGTGACAATCAAATCATCAGCAAACATCATTGCTGGTGACGAAGCATTAGTAAACAGGAACACTCTGATTATCAAAGGAAAACTTACTGTGTTGAAGGATGGTATGGTTACAATACCTGTCTATTTTGATGAGGAAACAACAAAAGCAAACAGGATTGTTCTTAGTGGGGGTGCATCATTTACAAATGCCATTCTAAACCTTGACATTCAAAATGTATATTCAACACTCGACATACCAGAAGGTGCTGAATTTAGACTATTCACTACAACAGGAACCGTTACTGGTACATTCAACACTATATATCCAGAAACACCAGGAGAAGGCAAAGAGTGGGACACAAGCGATCTCTACAAAAAAGGCATTCTTAGAGTTAAAGCAAGCGAGACATCTGCTATAAACGCCGTAAACAACGACTCACAATCACAAGTGTCATACAATCTCCAAGGCATAAAAGACACACGTTCTTC
>JAKSLL010000121.1 GCA_024401215.1 Bacteroidaceae bacterium | reverse complement strand
ATCTCATTATAGAATATAATTAGACCATAGCTTTTCGGGGCTATGGTCTTTTTTTTGCAATATTCTTTATGTTTTTTGATAAAAATTCCAGAAATAATCATTTCAAAATGATGTGTTTTATAGTTAAAAATCTTATAAAAAATGTAGTTAACGTATGAAAAAATTGCAAAACGTCCAGAAAAAGGGGTAAAAAATATGCAAAACGTCTAAAATTCAGGGTCGCACTAAAAAAAGTACGTTTTGCACCGCCTTTTTTCAATTTGTTTCTTAACTTTGCTCCCAACAGATTAATTTATTCATAAAATTAAACTACATCACTAAATGAAGAAATTGAGATCTTATTGCCGGAGAAGCGCTATATCTTCGCTAAATTTTCTTCTTTATTCCATTGTCGTATTCTTTCTGGCAGAAAGCTTTTTTACAGATTGCTTTTCGCAGAACGCTGCATGGAAAAAGCTCGCATTAGACAGCAAGTTCGAGCAGCTACAGAAAAATTATTACCTTGACCTTCTGTTGGAAGACAGTCTTTATTTGTCCATGCCTCAGAAAGACTGGGTAGCACTTAATATCCGAAGGGAGAAAACGCTGGATCAGATCAAGCGAGAAGATGATAAGATCATTGACGAAATCTTCAGCTACTTCAAGAGTGGCAACAACATCCAGGCTTATCAGTATGACTCATTGCTGTCGAAGACAACGCAGTTCTATCGCTTGACACAGGATGCTTTCATCACGGAACATCTGGTTTCTTTTGCCTTACCTTTCTACAAAAAGACTGGGGACCTGGAGCATTTGTTCCAGTGTGATGCTGCGATGGGACTGGCATTGACTCAGATAGCTAAAGAAGGCGATACCGAAGAATATTTCAATGCGTTGGACTATATGAACAGAGCTGCGGATTATGGTCGTGCGCACTTTAAGGAGTTCCGCTATGTTGACTCGTTCGATTATATCACCCGTATCTATCAGGAGTTGCTGCATTCTCGTTGGCTGGAGTTACGCAAGCAGACAATTTACGACTCCTACACACGATACAGCGAACTGAAGGAACTGGATGTCTGGATGAACGACAATCCCGATTTGGCTGTGAGTAAACAGTTCAGACATAGGACTAACTCCACCTATTTCGACTTCGAACATAATATCGTGGAATATCTAATGTCTGAAAAGAGCCAGAATCAGAATAATCCTGTCATCAAACTGATGGCCAAATTCTATAAGAGGCAGCATGACCTGGAGACTGAGTTGCAGGACATTCGCCATACAGGCAGTTATTCCATCGCTAAGAACGAAGTACAGTATCACAAGGTTCTGCATTACACAGGCTTCAGTTCTGCTATACAGTCGTTCCACGCTATTGACAGCATCTATCAGAGCATGAAGGATACTGACGATATTGAACCTATCTTGATAGACTTGATAAGTTTCATCAAAGAGGCCGTATATTTTCTGGACATAACTGACGAACTCTCCGAGCAGGAGAAAAAGAAATATGCTTTGTCGTATCTGCAGGATTTGACGTCTTATACGAAGAGAGCTCGTGACGTACGTCGTCAAAGCAAGCTTTATGATCAGTTGGAAGCTATCGTTACCGATCCTCATTTCTATGAGCAATTCAGTGGTGATAATCGTAATGACTTGCTCTTAAACCTGCTGATCAAATCTGATGCCGAGATATATGCACATTCTACGCTTGTGACTTGGATTGGCTGGAATATGATGGATGTCCTGATTGCCCAGAAACCGGCATTGCTGGTGGGCATGCTCGGCTGTAATACTCAGGAGCAGGTTATGGCGCATAAGAATGATTTCATTGAGTTCTTCTGGAACGCCTGCCTTATACATGACCTCGGATTGAACCGAATGTCGCCTACTACTAATCTCCATTACCGTTCGCTCACGAGCCATGAGTCTCAGCTGCTGCGAAACCATCTTATCCATGGAGCATCGATCATTCGCATCGATACCTACCATGCCAGATACAACGATCAGGTTATCGGACATCATAAGTGGTATAACGGAAAAGGATTCCCTGAGTCATTTGACAATATCAATTCCCCGTATAGCACCATCAATGATCTGCTTGCCATAACAGACTTTCTGGAGGGAGGTGGTGATTTGCCGGCAGAAGGGGTTCCTGCCGGGTTTGAAGATCGTCTGAAGGAGCTCAAAGAGCAGGCGGGTACACGTTTCAATCCTGAACTTGTAAATATGTTCCTTAATCATGAAGGACTGTTGGCTCGTGTTCGCGAACTCTGTACCAAAGAGAAGCAACCTTTGCGTTATGAAATTTACAAGGAGTACTTTATCGAAAATCCTAACAAGTAATGAAGTCACGCACATACCTCATCATACTCTGTATTTTTCTCGCATATCAGATGCAGCTGTCTGCACAGATTCAACCACCTATCGGCAAAGGTCTGTTCTGGTCGCAGCCAATGTACGACCTGATTGATCAGCAGCAGAAGAAGGCGGCAGAAGCTGGTCCGCCGAATACAGCCGACATCGACACGGCTGGCCACATCATCGGCAATCATTTCCGTGCATTGTTCAGTAACTATGAGCGCTATCATCGGTATAACGACAGCATCTATATCCCAACCTTCAAATATGACTGGACTGAAATGATACGTCGTAGAGCAGAAGCACAGTCCGACATATACAACCAGAACCAGGAGCACATCAATTTCATTCTTGATTATTTCAAGCCTGGAACACAGCGTTCGGCATCAGCCTACGATTCGCTTTTCCATAATACACACAAGTACTACCGTATCGAGAATGAGGACATCTTTCTGATCAAAGAGTTTATCAACATTCTGCTGCCGCATTATGAAAAAGAGGGCAGAAGTCCGGAACGACTGATGCTCTGTTATATTATTGCCGGCTATTGTGACTTTGAAGTTTCACGCATTGACCACGACACACTCACCTCGCTTCGTTCGTATGACTATTATATGAAGGTCATAAATATGTTTGAGCATGAAACGACGTTCCAGAGCCGTGTGTCGCCATTCTTCATCATGTGTGCATACTGCAATGCAATGTTGAGTTTCAGCGTGCGTAAGAATATTTCGATGGAAGAGGCATATAGTATCCGCAAACGCATGGATGTGTTCTATAAGAAGAATCGCAAGTTCCTTGACAGTATCGTCAATATGCCAGAATATTACGAATGGATCTGCAATCTCTTTGATCTGAAAGCACCGGTCATAAGCATCTTCAACGGGGAGAACGACACGGAACTTTTCAAGACGCTCTACAAGAACTACAAGCGCTGCCGGCAATCTATTCCAAAGAAGGAGTTTGAAGTGTTTATGAACATTAACTATTCAGACCGTCTTATTGACCAGTGGTTCATAGAGGCCTCTCTGGGCGAAGTCGATGCTACTCAGGCATTCTTGAATTCTTATAACCGTATTGTAGAGAACTTGCAGGACCAGGAGTCCATTGACTTTTCACGACGAGACCGAAATATCCAGAATCTCTTTAATACCATCTCCACGAGCCTTTCACTCATGGAGCTGACCAAATTCTCTGACCAGCAGAAGCATGACTATGTGATTGATTACTTTAAGATTATTGACAAATTCCTGTCTCTTCACCCAAAGGATCAGTTGATCACCGAACGTAGTGACATAGAGTTGCGTATTCTGACACTGCCTGCTGTCAGGAAATATCTCACAACAGAGGAGCAGATATTCTATATCAACGAGTTTATCATCTACGAACAGCCACAGACTTATGCACATGTGACGATGGTGAGCCGTCTGTGCGATATCCTGCTTGAAGCCGTTATCACTCACCGTCCGGAATTACTGCACGATGTCCCTGGCTGTGCCACTATCATTGACACCTGGAAGAACGAAAAAGAACTGAGGTCTTTCATGTACAATGCAGCCATGAGCCATGACATAGGCAAAAACATCATCCCTATAATCGTAAGCAATAATTTCCGTAAGCTCACTGATAGTGAGTTCTCGCTTATACGTATGCATCCTGAACTTGCGGCTAAAATTCTTGATATCAGTCCTGAGTTCCAGAAATACCTCGATGTTGCTCTCGGACATCATAAGTGGTATAACGGCAATGGTGGCTATCCTGCCTCTTTTGACAACGTTTTTTCGCCTTATCGCCTTTTGATAGATATCCTTACCATCTGCGACTGCGCAGATGCAGCAACCGACTATTTTGGACGTAACTACCGCAACTCAAAGAAATTCCGTCAGGTTCTTTCTGAATTTGATGCTGATGCTGGAGTGCGTTATAATCCAGACCTTGTCAAGCTCATTCATGATGTGCCATCACTCTACGAAAAGATGTCCGAAATCGTTGATGCTAAGCGAATGGATTCCTATTACGACATTTATAAACTGTATTTCCGTTAGGTGCGTGATCAGTGGTCAAACAAGCGGTTGTCAGTTTTAAGAAGCCTTTGATTAAAACTCGATAGTTCTTGTACCGTCTTCAGCAACAGAAATCTTTACTTTGACGGCATCGCCTGGAAGTAGTTCTTCAACCATTTCAGGCCATTCGATGAAGCAGAGTGCTCCGCATTCCATATAGTCTTCAAACCCGAAGTCGAGGGCTTCCTCAATCTCTTTGATGCGCATGCAATCGAAATGGTAGATCAGTTCGGCTGTAGCGCTTCTGTATTCATTGACGATGGCGAAAGTAGGAGAGTTGACTTCGTCTTCAACTCCGAGTACATCACAGATTGCTTTGATGAATGTAGTCTTGCCTGCACCCATTTCTCCGTAGAATGCGAAGACTGTGTTGTCGCCCATGTTTGCTATAAAGTCGTGGGCTGCCTGTGGAAGACTCTCAATATTGTTTATAGTAATAGTCATAGATTTGTTTGTAGTTTATAGTTAATATGTTCGTGCACCAAATATGCTTGAGCCTATTCGCACCATATTCGAGCCACATTGAACAGCTATATGATAATCGTCGCTCATGCCGAAGGAAAGCGTCTTGAACTGTTCTTTTGTGATGCCTTGTTCTTTCAGTGGGCCACCAATAAGAGTGTTATAGCAAAGTATGAGACTGCGGAATTCACGCATTATCTGCTGTTCATCGTGAGTGAAACTTGCCATGGTCATCATACCTGTGAGACGAACATTAGGCCAACGCTCCGAGACATTAGTCTTTGTCAATAACTGCTCGAGGTCGAAAGCATCGAATCCGGATTTCGTCTCTTCCTGAGCGACATGCACCTGAAGAAGTACATCGATGACGCGGTTGTTCTTTACCGCTTGTTTGTTTATCTCATCAAGCAGACGTTCGGAATCCACACTTTGTATCACGTTGACAAAAGGAGCAATATACTTTACCTTGTTGGTCTGAAGATGACCGATGAAATGCCATTCGATATCCTTAGGCAGAGCCTCATATTTCTGGCAGAGCTCTTGTTCGCGGCTTTCTCCAAAAACGCGTTGCCCGGCATCATAAGCCTCCTGGAGCGCCTCAATGGGGTGAAACTTAGAAACTGCACAGAGAGTAACACCCTCTGGCAGTTTCTCTTTTATAGTCTGAATATTTTGTGCAATACTCATGATAAAATTAAAAAATGAAAGAATTAAAGAAGGAAAAAATTAATAGTTACGTAAACGCTAAAAAACATTTAATTTTTTAATTCTATAATTTTTTAATTCCACAGTTTTTATTCAGTAGGAGCAGAAGTTTCTTTTGAACGAACCTCCATGCCGAAGACATCCATGAGTGTTGTTTCAGAGATTGTGTTGATCTCCCAATCACTCATTGTTCCCTTCATTCCATCCTCAAGGTTCTTTACGGCACGCTGGAAATCGCTTGCCTGAACAAGTATTGTGCTAGCTGTTTTCTTCTCGATACCGCTTTTTTCGTCGAGGGTGATGAACATCACCTTAGCGCGATACCATTTATCTCCTTCAGGATCGATGAAAAGCTCACTGATTCTGGCTTTCTTCACAGCAGCGATTTCAAACTCGCCTACGATGAATGGAGTCATCTCCTCGGTAATTCTATTTTCAGCCTCGGTAAAGCTCATAGCGTCAACGAGGTATGATTCAGCTACTTTCTTCTGGGTTCCAGTTTCGAGTGTCTTTTCATATTTTATCTTACACTCGTACCAATTGTTCATTGCCATTATATTATTATTTTAAAAATGTGTGCAAAGATAGCATAAATAATCGAATTACCAAACAGATTGGTTGAAATTTATATTATTGTTTCAACAAATCGTCAACTGCCAATACCAGGAACATGTAGTGGGAGCTACCTCCACCAAGCACATATTCAACCTGCTGCCACAAGAATGGGAATGTGAGGAGTTCTGGGAAGTCAGGACGGATAAGAGCTGTTCCGGAAACAACACCACCAGGGATATAACTCCAGTCGGCGCGGTTGAGACCATAACCTACAGTTGCAGACTTGGCACCAACACCAGAAGCGAAAGATGCCTGATTGCTGCCTGGGTGACATCCGAGTACGAAGTTGAGTGCATTGGCAACTGTCTCTGCAGAGAAGAGTTCTGGATAGGCCTTTGCAAGGAAGAAGTGCTGGAAGCCGAAGTTCTGGATATCCCAACCTGCACCCCAGATAGCCGGGCGATATGGAACGCCGTATGGAGTCTCGGCAACTGTCTGCTGAAGCTCAGTGGCATAAGTCTGGAGCGCTGTCTTATAGGCTTTCACCCAATTCTTTACCTTCTTGTCCTTCATTCCGTTGACCTTCTGTTCGACGCGTGCGAGATACCATGCAACACGACCGGCTCCCTTTGCAAGCATGCCTTGCTGAGAAATGATATAATCGAGGTATTCGCGTTTGTCGGTAGCAAGATAGAGCTCAGCTGCTGCTTGCAACTTGGCTCCTGCCACGAAAGGACTAATGGCATTGGTAACTGCATATACCTCTTCAGCAATATCGAGACATTCCTTAGCGAGAGCATCGTTGTATCCGCGAAGTGCACGGCTTGTGCCAGCGAGATTAGCGGCTGTAGAGAGTTCGCGCGATGGATTATTCTCTGTGAAGATCCAGCGATCGTCTTCATTGCCCTTGATGCCATCTGTCATCGCAGCAGCGTCGCCAAGCATAGCATACTGACGAAGAGTGTTGCAGATGATACCACGGTAGAGACGACCGAGAGCACGATAACCACCAACTACAGAGAGAGCACCATGCTCAATCTGCTGGAGGATATCATTCTTTCCGTCAGGCTGATGAATCTCTGTGATATGCTTATCCTGATCAATGAGAGTAGCATCAATCTGTGGGTTGAACTGCTCCATTGCAAGAGAAAGGATGTAACACTCTCCGGATTGCGACTCAACGCGAAGATCGAAGTCGCCAGCATCGTGCCATCCACCCAGGTTTACGCCTTCTACCTGTTCTCCAGCCTTGTGCTTCCAATTGCCGGCCTTCTGGTCATAACCATCGAAAAGGTTGAACTCTGTCGCCATTTGTGCGTCATCCATGTGACACATATCATGCCAAACACGATATTTCTCGATTACACGCATGTGGCACATTTGAACAGGGAGGAAATACTCTATTACAGGCTGCCAAACGCCACGACCATAGATATTCTGGTCGATGCGGAATGTAGAAGAAACGCTGCCATTATATTTAATAAGGTATATACCGGATTCCATCACATCCGAGAAATCTGCCTTGAGATAGCGATAACGGAGGAAGTTACCCCATTCGCTGGTATTCATATCCTTGACAAGTTTCTCGCCGTCAGTCTCGATCTTGAAGAGCTGAGCCTTACCGTTAGAGCTGTCACGCTTGTCAAGTTCGATAACGGCAACCTTAGGCTGTGTAGGCAGATACCCGACCTGAGAAGTCTGGATTACCGGTTTGTACATCCAACCCTTTGCAATATTCGGACGGATAACCCAAGAGATCGCATTCTTTGTCACACCGGCAGGAATCTCGCTGCGAAGCACAAACCAACCGTTGTTGTGGTTCATGCGACCATCATATAGCTTGAGATCTGCACCGCATGTGCTCTCGATTGTAATACGGCTGAGAGGATCATCCGGGCAAGATGTGAATACCTTACCGACGGCATAAGGCTCTGCGATGTAGTCGTCGGCGATAATAGGACTATATTTGCTTGAGATGCCGTTCTCATCGATATCTGCGCCAAGGAATCTCTTGAAATCAACTACTGATCTGCCGTTCTCCGGACGATAATCCCATACATGACGGAGATTTGTAGCAGTAGTTGCCACAGGTCCGTTTGGCTGCTGAGGGAAGATGCCGCTTTCGTTGTCCATAATCCATGGTTTGCCGAAGAGGAAGCCAGGGAAGAACTCGAGATTGAAACCTACCTTTCCAAGGAAACGCTCTGGAATAGGCTGGTCGAGATCTACGGATACAAAGACTTCCTGTCCTTTTGTCTCAACACGTACCTTATAGTTAAGCATAAGGTCTGGGTAGTACATAGGGTTGAATCCTGTCAGATGACGGGAAGAATCAGGGAAGCAGAGAGTTGTGGTGATTACATTGCCATCCACTTCACGGCCAAGTTTCTTAGGTACAGGCTGCCATTGTCCAGGGGTAGCTTCAAAACGGATATCGCCGTTTGTGGCAATACGGTTTCCGTTCATGAGTATGCTGACTCCGCCTTGATGTCCTTCAGGATAGAAAT
>JAKSLL010000120.1 GCA_024401215.1 Bacteroidaceae bacterium | reverse complement strand
TGATGTTATAAAATCTTAATAATCAAATATAAAGTAATTATTCAGCAAACACTAAGTAATCTCAATAGGGCATCAGTCGTAATGTCGGTGTAGAATCCGCGAGTCAGCAGCGAGCAGTCATCGTCGCTCTGGCATGGAGCGATGGCGGGAATGTTGGCAAGGTCGGATTCTACTTGTGTCAGCCATCCCGACATTTCCAACCTGCTTGTTTCGCGTGTGTCAGCACCATGGTCATGCAACCACTCACGCCACGCCGTACCAGCCTCAGCCGAGAGCAACAGCCCAGGCAGCCACTCCTTGCGCCGTTCTATCTGTCGGTGCTCATTGCACATGCCTGTCAGGTGATGCTCCAGGTTACGTGACAACCGTCTCATCTCCTCGCCCTCGATGGCTTCCATTCTCAATACGCACGTCTCCAGCTTTCGTTTTATCTCTGAGCATAGCACGTGGCGTCCCTCCGTACAAATTACCTTCACGTATTCAGCCAGCTCATCGACATCGTAGCCCTTCGACTGGCTCACGACAAGCAAGAGCGCATCGTCTAGACATTCCACGGCATCCTCCGTCATCAGCATCTGCTCAGTCTTGGGCATTGGTCGCACGTTTGTATTCCAGTCGTCCCATAGATTCTTCATCACCCTGGGCACAACCGTTCTGCCATCCGTTTCGACCTCAATAATGAACCATCCCGATACACTGACTTCCACCTCCATAACCCTTGCCATGCAATGGTCACCACCTTGCGTCTCCATAGCGGCACGTGCCTTGGCTTTTTGCTCGGGCGTATTGCGCACATAGCCACATTTCCTGCTCCACCATCTCACCACGACAGCCTCCTTGTCGTTCTCGTTCGTCGGTTCCAGACGCACGGATACACGCGGGCGTTTCCTGTCCAGCATGGTCAGGAAATCAACGGTGCGCTGCTGCTCTTCAGCGGTCATTTCCGTGCCCCGTTCGTGGTCGGGATTCACGGCAAACTGCACACCTACGATTTTTATGCGCTCTGTGGTTGGCATGGGTTTTTATATAGTGGTATTGAGTATAAGTAGTCTAGAATTGACGCTCGTGAGGAGTGCAACTTGGAGCTGCAAATATAACCCATTTCCTCCACATCTCCAACTTTTTGACTGAATTTCTGCTTAGGTGGTATCATTTTTGTGTATTATAGGGAATTATGGCATAATACTAACAAAAAAAACAGCGCGGCCTTCACAGGTGGCGCTGCCAGAGCTAATATTAAAAATTAAAAGACATATTCATCTTCGATCAGGATTTGGTATATCAAAATCCTTTATGACAAATGGTCATAGGGACAGGTGGGTTTGACCATAGTGGTCAATGGTGACTGTCCCCTTGATCTTAATCTTTATCTTCAACCATTTATAAACCATATCGAATAATATCTTGATACAATCTTACACATGCCGTTGAAGACGCAAGCAAGTTTATATTATAGTGCAATTTGATAAATAGTTCTTATGTACTCATCAACCTCTTCTTTTGTACGAAGAGATAGAATGTGCTGTTTCTGTTCTTCTGTAAAAGGATAGATACTTTTGATACTTCGTATCAACTATTCTTTATTTCAACACCTTCCAAAAACCTTTATTGGCCTTGCCTTCCTTTGTTATGTAACCCTCTTTCCTGAGGAAATTAAGTTCGCGTTCGATGGTTCGGGCACTAACCGCCAAAGTAGCCGCCAAAGTAACCGCCAAAGTCTTGGCTGTTACATTGCCATTAACCTCGATGGCGTCACAGATAATGCGTTGTCTCTCAGTTAGCTTGTTCTGGCCAATGTTATCGCCAGAGTTCCCGCCATTTCCGCCAGAGTTCCCGCCATTCTGAGTCTCTGCATCCTTGCTTTTTCTCCAGAAGGTAACGGTCACGTCATGTGCTGTTGCTGTCCATTCCGGTTCGGGAACACCATATTCCTTGCAGATTTGCACGATGCGTTCTACACCTGTTCCCCAACGTTCGAGATAAGCCGTGAGGTAAAGAACCTGTGCTATCGACTTGTTGCGTGGATAGGATCTGTGTGGCTCTTTAATCTTCTCCAAAGGAATCTCGGGAGGCAGACAGCCTGGATTACTTATCTCCACACGATCATCATAGATGGCAAGTGTGACGTTGGCAAGCGTTCTTTCTATCTGACGATGGCAAAGGGCATTGATCAATGCTTCACGCATGGCTTCAACAGGCAGTTCCAACTTCTCTTCGCGAACCAATCCTACCACCTTGCCACCAATCTTCAGGTTGTTCATAAGGAACGTGATACCTGCATCTAGCATGTTGAAAAGGTTGCCCTTTGCAAACTTGCTATCTACGAAAATGTTCTTTGTGGTACCACGGAAGCAGGCCATGGCAAGTTCTATTTGTGGGTACTCATTAAACTTGTGGGCAAAGAGAGCAGCCGCAGCATTGATGAGTTTGCCACCCTTCAGCAATTCTAATCTGTCAAGCAACTGTTCCGTTGTATCTTCTGCCGCAGAGGCGTGGATGCGACCATTATTGATGCCATTTCTCACTACACGTCTGATGAGTGTGTCGTCAAGGTCTGCTATCGCATGTGAATCACACACTTGTGCATCCCAATGGAATTTATGTGCATCACGCTGCCGAAGCATCTCCACATACATCTGCTGTGGCATCTGCATCGTGGTGCTTTCCAACTTGTAGTACGGTTTGCCATCAAAGACGTAGGGAGCATCGGCATAGAGGTTCTTGTCGGCATGAAGCACAATGAGCTGTAAGCCGTCTGAGCCAGGAACGTCAATGTAATCAACAGGCATATTTACGCAAGGCTCCAGCTTACGGATTTCGCGTCCAATCTCCTTGCGAGTATTGTCTGTAACCATCTGACCAATAATCTTCAGCGACTTGGGAGCAATGCCGAAGATGACGTAACCACCATCGCTGTTGAGCATTGCACAGAGCGAGTGCATACCATCCTTCAACTCGCCTGTGGTCTTCTTCATCTCCACGCAGCGAGTTTCATCTGAAGCTATTAGTGTCTTTATTTCGTCTATTGTCATATTTATTTCAAATATTTGTCAAGGATGGATTGCTTGTTAGATTGACATTGTGCAATTTGTTGCCTTAGTGTTTCAATCTTATTTTCTATTTCTGTAATTTTCGCCACAGTTTCACGTTGAATCTCTATAGATGGCACGCGAATGGTAAGGGCTTTGATACGTTCTGTTGATGCACGATTTGCACGAGAGAAACGTTCGCGCTCGCCTGCTTTGAGCAATGGATAAACAAGGTACTTCGATAGAACCACACTCTCATCAAGCACTTTGATTACGCCACAATGATCCGTTGGATGGAAAGGTCTTTCTGCTGGAAGATGATTCACCATCCAGTCGCCATCTATGCCCCAAAGCACAGAAGGAGTTGTGAAGTCAGAAAGCAATGAGGTATTTACTCGTCCAAAAGGCTCAAACACATTTGCACTGTAAACCTCATACATACCATCTTTCTTTAGTTCGCTTCTAAGTACACGACGACCGATAGAAACGTCAAAGATTTGTTCGTTGTCAAGGCGGAGGTTAATAGTTGCTTTTGAATGTGAGTCAACAAGTATAGCGCTCAACTCATCCTGTAGGCTCTCAATTTGTGATAGACAGTCTTGGTATTTACTTTCTTCCTTCGAACAATCTGCAACAATCTTCTTGATAACATCAATAGGAGCATCGGGAATAGGCAGCTGCTGATAGAAGTACTCGGGAACTCTGCGATGACCACTTGAACCTGTCATATTGGAGGCTGCAATCCTTCTAATTTCCTCTCGGTTAATCCACTCCAAAAGGTACTCTGCTCGTATTTCGTCAGAAGCACGAAGAACATGAAATTCAGTACTTCCAAGTCCAAGTTTATTTGTCAGTCCTTTTGCCAAGGCACATTTGCCATTTTCCATACATGGAGTTATCTTTGCAACAAGGACATCATTTTCTCGGAAATTAGTGTAACCACCAGACGACAACTCACCTATGGTCTTTTCTACCTTATTATCTATCCGTCCTAATCCTAATGATGCCATTTCTACAAAAGAAACTTTGGTATCATCCGATAAATTAGCGAACTCTTCTCTTGACGGATTGATTTCTTGACAGAATTTCTTTAATGGAACAATATCATATTTGCTTTCAACAACAACCTTCATAGAAACACTTGTCTTTAGCTCCTTGCTGAAGGCTGTACGAGAGAACTCAATCATATCAACCAACTTTGCTGTAGTTGCATAATCCGAAACACTTTCTGGTATTCCGAATTCTTCCCCTAAGAAGTTCTGTCTAATCAAATAGTTAATCTTTTCATTGTTGTCATAATCGTCAGGCTTAAACAAACAAGTATTGATGGAATCAATGCCTGAAATCTGCTGCATTGTATCATCCTCTGCCTCATTTCCTTCTTCATCATCAGAATCAGAAGTTGTAGCGACATTGAGATATTTAATGCCTTCACTACCTTTACGATTCACCCATTCATAGCCAAGGAATTTCTTCATTTCTGCATTGGATGAAGGTGACTTAACCAAGAGAACAGGATTATCTGTCTGCACAGCAAGTACGAAGAAATACATTTTCTCACGTTCTATTGCCTTAACGAAAGCATAAAACGCTTTATTTGATTCCTTTTGCTTGTCCTCTTCGGTGAGAGCCCTGAAAGATGCGGTCTTAGTTTTTGCTACATACTTTGTACGGATGTTCTTTGCTTCATCACATACATCCTTCATTGCGTTACGAGAATTCCCAAAGAAAGAGTTGTGATATGTTTGTACAACCTCCGAAGCAAGGAATGTTTCCGTCATATTCCCTTTCAAAAACTCTTGGTAATCATCAACGGCATATCCAAGATGCTCACAGTATTTCTCCATGAGCTCTGTGTCTTGATAAACCTCATCCGCATCTTCGCTGAGATTGAACCAACATTCCACACGACTTGTATAGTGATCCGCATCAGGCGTATTCGTCTCTTTGCGACGAAGGAACATGACCACCGTATTTGTGCCTGTCTTACCGAATGTGCCACTACCTAATTCCACCAAAGATACGATGTGGAAGTTCTCCAAAATAATCTCACGAGCCTTTGCATAGATACCGCCTTTGTTCAGAACTGATACAGGAAGCACAATACCAGCCACACCACCGGCCTTCATCAGTTGGGCAGCACGCTCCATGAAGAAGGTCTCGATAGCATTATTCTTGGCAAGGTTGATATTGTTGTTGAATAGTTTATATCTCTTCCTATCTCGTTCGTTGATGGTCTCAAGGAAACCAGAAACGGAATATGGAGGATTTGCAATCAGCACACTATATTTTCCTTCCTCTATGCTTGGATGTGACTGCAAAGCATCGGAATATACGATTTGTGTTTCATCATGACCATACATAAATGCGGACACCTTCGATACTTTTGAAAGGCGATACTCTTTCTCAATACCTGTGATACGCGCATAGTAGTCTTGCAAAGGAAGGTCTGGACGATACTTCAAGACAAACTCTTTGATACGATCTGCATACTCTGTAAGGAAATGACCTGCACCACAAGCATAGTCAATAGCGTATGGAACATCCTGACTGTCTTTTACCAAGTGCTCCAAAGGCAGAGAGGTTACAATAAAGCGCACAATAGGCATTGGAGTGAAGAACTGTCCTTCACTCTGCTTAACACCTTTCGTTAGAAAGCCCTCAAACAAGTCACCAAGGAACTGATGGGTGTCAGAATCTTTCAAACGAATATCTTGTAACATGAGAATTATCTTGCGAAGGATGGCTGCATTCTGTTGAAAGAGTTTCTTGTTATGTACGCTTATGAAAGAGAAATCGTTATCAGAGAAGAACTTCAAAGCTCGGAAATAATCTTTAATGGTCTTTCGTGTAGCGTCAGGATCATTCTTGAATCTGCGGAAAGCCTTGTCAATCTCAGCTTCTTCAATATAAGTAACTTCTTCACCAAGGAACTTCTTCATGCCATCACGATACAAGCGTTGCAAGCGGTCTTGCAACTGGAAATCGTCATCGTATGCAGCACCCTTCCAGTAGAAATGAAGTTCGTCTGGATTGTTGGTTTCATCAACAACCTTGGCAAGAAAGAGGTTAACCAACTTATCAAAGGCGTTCTCATGCGCACCAACATTATGCTGGCGCAGGATATTGGAGAACTCGCTATACTTCCTTTTGATGGTTTCATTGCTTACAGATTTCAAATCTGCAACAGTATATTTATCCTTGCCAATATGATAAGGCTGCACAGCATCCTCGAATAATCCGATACGAGCATAGTCGCATTGGTAAGTCTCATGCCAGACACGATAAAGTTGCTTGTTGTTGGATGCTTTCTCATAAGACAGAGCATCTTCGTCATTCTCCAGCATCTTCTTGTTGTCCTGTACGTTAAGCAAGTAGTAATCTGGAACAACTTTATCGTCAACGATGTCAGAGGTATAGAGACAAAGGAACTTGGTAGATTTTTCTTGCTGGAAGTAGCTGAATAGTTGCGCACCATCTTCAAGAGTGTCATTCCAAGCGCCTTGAAATTCATCAGCCTTCTTACACTCGATAATGAGCAACGAATCCTTATCCTCGTCTGTACCTATGACTTTTCCTTCACCGTATGTTCTTACCCAAATATCGGCATAGCCGCTCTTGCTACTATGTCCGAGTTTCCATCGTGGTTCAAGTTCAATGTGTTCAGCACGATAGCCTTTTGACAACAGGCGGTCAACGCATTCAAGGACTACGAAATTCTCTGGCTCTGCAAAATTACTTGTAGTTTCGCGTCCAACGGTTATATTAGCTTCTGCATAGAAAATATGTTCTGATGCTACATCTATCTTCAATGTAACTCCTGCACTTTCGTATGTTTTCGAGAACACTTTGTCATCCTGCGAAAAGCCGAGAATGTTGAGAAGTTTCTTTATGTCTGACTTTGTAATCATATTATTTTATGCTTATAGATTTCTATGCCGTTTTAATAATGTTCACATCAAGACTTTTCGCATCAACGAATGCCAAAGGTACTTTGCCGTTGACAAGCGTGTAGTCAGGACGAACATTAGTAGAGCCAATAGCTTTAAGTTTCCGACGTTCTTCCTTGTCTAAAGTTCGCTCTGTCAGAACCTGATGGGCATCTTGCACGTTCCATCCGAACACAGAAAGAAGCTCGTCTATCCATGTTCGCATAGTTGCTTCGGAAGAATTGTCAAGACTTCCATTAACTTTGGCCTGTTGATATCGGTCAACGAGTGATTTTAGATTGTCTATTGTTGCCATGGTTTTACTTCTTTTGCTATTATTCTGTATTCGTTGTTGACTATTTCATTGAACTTTACCCACACATTGGTATTCGAAATATTCTTAATTCCAAGAATATAAACCTTTTGGGATTCGTCGTAAATTGATTCACCTAGTACTTTAGCCGAAACTCCGTATCGCAAGGAGAGACGCGTATGACGGAGTGTTTCAAACAACAAGTCACACCATTGGGAGTACCGGTTTTGACTAATCTTCTTGGGTAATACCAGCAGAAAACAATTGGGAGCATTGTGCTGCAACTCAGCTTCGATAGCCAACAAAACAGGAATTACCTCAGAGAAATCCATCACCTGAGGCCTATGCTTTGGGTCATTCGACACAGTGTCTGACCATGTACTATCTAATAACTGCTCTGCTGGCATTTTAATTATTATTCATTATTCAAGTTGACAATAAGCACACCTTTTTCTCACATGTACTCAGTAAGATCTTCCATAAGAAACTCCTTACCAATGTTACTTGTCCATGTGATCACCTGGCAGGGGGACAAGTATTGCGCTGCAAATATAGTACTTATTTCCGACAATTGCAACTTTCGGTATTGTTTTTCTGCCTCTGCCCTATCGTTTTTGTCATTTATGGACTTTTCTTGCAGATATTTGGAAAGTTTTGTTCAACTTCTGCCCTTTCTTCCCCTTCTGTAGTACCAAGACCAGCATCGCGAAGATATGAATGACAATCTCAAACATTTCAAGAGCGAAGCGAAATTTTTTTTTTTTGAAAAAAATAAGATGTAAAATGTGAGTGAGTCGCCCTATTATATATAAGGTACGCGATTATATAATATTAATAATATCTATAATATATATATAAAATAATCTCCCTCACACAGTCTGCGTGGCGCAGAAAAAAAAAAAATTTCACATGTACGATGATAATGACAAAATTATCAAAACTCCTTGTGCTTGATACTAAACAGTGAGGGGGGTCATAATGTATCATTTTTGGCAGGTATAGATAGCAAATAGTATATTTATACATTATTTTAGGCATTTATTGCATTTTCTTGTTATTTTATTTGCATATTTATAATTTTGTTAGTATATTTGCAGTGGTAAAAGAAAGCCCCCACCCCCTTACCCCTCCCCCCAAATGGGGGAAGGGAGTGGCAAGAGAAGAGTTTTCGCTATCTTTACTATGACTATGCCAATCTGGTCATGGTGTAAGATAAGCGACCTGAGGAAAGCAACCCCTTGCATTCCGAAACCCTCAGCCCTTCCTCACGGGTGGTTTCAGTATGGATGTCGAAACCTCCATACTCACCCCAAAGGAGGTTTCACTCAGCAATCAGAAAAGGGCAGCCCAAACCTTTCCAAACCATCTTCACGGCCGGAAGTGTGGTGAGGATCGCTGACGGCTACGTCCGCTATCGTGAAGTCGCGACCACGATGCAGAACCCTTTCTCTCATTCTACATTACTCATTACTCATTTCATTTTACACTTTTACACATTACTCATTACACTTTACTCACAAACAACTATGTATCAAATTCAACCATTCAATTTCACTCGCATGAACAATGCGGA
>JAKSLL010000012.1 GCA_024401215.1 Bacteroidaceae bacterium | reverse complement strand
ATTTTCTGTTTCAGAGCAGATGTTTAACTCAAAAGCCACTTTTTAAAGTGGACTCTTTGGATTCTATACCGCAACAAGGAAACAAATCAAAGGGATTATTCCCAACATATCCTCGGCAACCATCCAGTTTATTGTTGGATGATCGTTATTGTATTGTTCACTTATCGTATCGTCTTACGGACATTCAAAAGCAGTTTTTTGCTTCATAGAAAGTGCAAAGATTAATCTTGCATGACCAACGGAAGCAACTATGTAAAAGGCTGTAACAATTTGGTAGAGAAAAACCAACGCAAAAAGTAGTAGTGTACCAAGTTTTTATTGGCGTATGAATTTTAATGGATACCTATCTTTGTGCTGTTTTCAACAAATGTGATACAAAGTTAACGAAAGAATTCTATTTGGGGAATTTTAAAGTTGTTATTTTGGTTATTAATAGTATAATTTTGACATAATAGGATGTTCTTTTGGACACATTTCGTTATATTTGTGCCGTAAATCAATTACTTGACACAAAATGAAGAAGTTTGTTTTTTCAATTTTATCTGTAGCATTGCTTCTCTCTTGTAATAATTCTGTAGTAAAAAATGGTGATGCAGTCAAAGACGAAGAGGAGATAGAGGCAGATGCTACCGCCCAACAAAATAATTCCATTTTTATGGCTGGTGACTATGCGATGGAAAATCTATTTGGCAAGGTGAAAAAATCTGTCACCCATAGGTATGACTGTGATGAGAGTGGTAAAAAAGTGGAGGAGGACAATCCGTTTGAGATAGTCAAGATTTTCAATTCAGACGGACAGCTCGTGTCTAATGTCATATTTGGTGACTTTGATAATCCGAAAATAACTCGCGATGATAAAGGACGCATTGTTAAGATTGATGCAGAGAGTGATGGCGCAGAGTCTCATTCTGTATATACATACGAGGGTGAGATACTTGTTAAGGATTCGGAAGAGTGGATTTCGGAGATAAGCGGCAGTCATGATGTCACTTTCCAATACGATGAAAAGCATAGACTGATAAAAACCGTCAGCATAGGTGTGAGTGACGGGATTCAGTTCACTCACACGTCAGAGTATGAGCTATTGGAATTTGATGATAATGGCAATTGGACCAAAGCTGTTGAGAGTTACGATTCTTTTGAGGATGATAATGGGGAAAAGTGCAGCTACAAATGTAAATATATTTTAGAACGTAAGTTAGAGTATTTCAAGTAACCTCATGGGTTGCTTGAAATGAATATATGGTGCTTGTGACATTTCTTTTTGCGGGATTTTGCCGCCATTTCTGTCATCTGTTCATTTCAAGAAAAACTCCTGCCATATCTTATGCATTGATGACTCGTTTGTTGAGATGATTTCTGCTGTACGGGTGAAATTCCTGTATTCTTTCTTCCGTTTTGGGGAGATATGAGCAAGGATATTCTTTGTTGTCGCCTGAAATATCTCGCCTCTGACCTGGAAGAAATAGATGTTGTTGAGGGGCAGTGGCTCCTCTTCTATCTTACGGCCCGAATTGGCATCAGCAAGTGCAGAAGCAAATAGACCTAAGCCGATGGCAGAAGCACCTTGCAGCATGTTTTGTGAACTATTGAGTGCATCAACGCTGTTGCTGTCAAGTTTTTGACGGTTGACGGTTGTTACATGGATGATTCGTGCTATACGACCGTCGATGGTGTCTTCGCGAACTATACGGCCAAACATCTGCTCGCTCCCAACAGGCATATACACATCGCCATTAGGAAATTCTACACGAAGCACGCTCTTGGGGATAGCCTCCATGAGTGTGTCGTTTTGTGAATACCATAATGTGTGATTCCCTATGTGGATGTTGCATGGCACAATAGTTTTTGCTTTTGAGTATATGCCTGTATATACTGTTGCTGCTTTGAACTGCCTGTTTATGAATGGCCACACACCAGTAGGCTCCCAATCTTTGTTGTTTTGAGCAAAAAGAGGCAATGCTGATATGGTTATCAGCATTGCCAGTATACATTTACAAATATTGTGTTTCATTGTGTTACTTCACTTTGACAACAAGGTATTTACTTACACTCCAGAACTTTGAAGCGTCTGTGATGCGGAGTGTGTATTTGCCGTTGCTGTCCTTCAGAAGTGTATAAGATCCTGTTGGGTGTGTTGTGAGCAGTTCTGCTGACTTTGACTGGAGAGGGATAACGCTCACGTTGCGAATGTCAATCTTTGTGAAGTAGCTCTTGTCGTAAGTGCCCTGAAGCACCTCGCCCTTCTTTAGAATGCCATGATCCTTGAGTTCGCGGCTTGTGCCGTAAACATACCATGCTGTGTTGAGCTGCACATCCTGCACTCTTGCTATCTCCTCTGTCTCCTCTTTCTGCTGGCGAACCTGCTCGTTTTCATCCTTCAGTTCGTTGACGGTGTTTCCGAGTTCTTCGATGACAACATCCTTCTCTGCGAGCTGAGTGCGGAGTGCCTCAATCTCTGCTGTCTTCTCTTCGAGCTGCTCTGTCATCTTCTTGAGAGTCTCTTGAAGCTTTGCGTAGTTGGAAGAGCTTGCATTAAGCTTCTTCTGAAGCTCGCTGATTTTCTGCTGGTTTTCAAGGAGTGTCTTCTGGATGAAATCCATGTTTTCGCGGATATCCTCAGCTGACTTGCCTCTCTCTGAATTTCCCTTCAGGAGGTTTACCCTGCCTTGAGCCTCGTTGATTCTGTCGAAACCTTCCTGAATCTCGTTGAAGGCATCCATGAATTCTTCAATCTCGCCCTCTTTCTGGTTGATAACATTTCTTAGAGAGTCAGACTCTGCATTAGAAACTTCATTATTTGAACCTCCATTGCATGCAACGAGCATACCTGTCATTGCTGCTACAAAAAGAATCTTTTTCATATTAGTAATAAATTGATTTCTATTCTGATTATTTGTATTTATTTTTCTTTTTACCATTGCCCATCAGCATTGCCATTGGGTCGATAGGATTGTCTTCCGACATCGTTTTAGAGTTGTTGTGTGACTTCTCTCCCTCTTGGTTGCTGTTGTCCTCGTCCTGAACGCCTGCTCCTGCAAGTATGATGACAATCTCACCAAGAGGCTCTTTCTGCTCGAAATGCTCAATGACCTGGCTTAGCGAACCTCTCACATGCTCTTCGTGAATCTTGGATATCTCTCTTGCAACACTTACCTGACGGTCTTCGCCAAATACTTCGGCAAATTGTATCAAGGTCTTCAGCAGTCGGCGTGGCGACTCGTAGAAGATGATGCTGCGTGTCTCTTCCTTTAGGAACTCAAGTCGTGTTTTACGCCCTTTCTTCTGCGGAAGAAAACCTTCGAAGCAGAATTTGTCACAAGGAAGTCCACTACTCACTAAGGCTGGTACAAAAGCCGTGGCTCCTGGCAGAGTCTGCACCTCAATGCCGTTGCGGGCGCATTCACGGGCGAGAAGAAACCCGGGGTCGCTTATTCCTGGTGTTCCTGCATCGCTGATGAGAGCTATGGTCTGTCCCCCCTGTAGTTTCTGCACGATGCCTTGCACGGTTTCGTGTTCATTGAACTTATGGTGCGATAGCAGAGTGCCATGTATGTCGTAATGCTGCAAGAGAACTCCGGAAGTGCGGGTGTCTTCGGCAAGAATGATGTCTGCCTCTTTCAGAACCCTGATAGCACGAAACGTCATGTCCTCCATGTTACCTACAGGTGTAGGGACAACATATAGTTTACCCATCTTTACTTCAAATTTTTCGACAAAAGTAGAAAATAAATACTTACGACAAGCATTTTTTCTTGAAAATCCACAATTTTCCATGAAATTCCATGTAAAAAAACGACATTTTTCTTACCTTCGTACACAAATTGAGTGATATGGCTCTTAAACATAGTGTATTCATGCGCTTAGATATAAAGAGCTCTCAGTAAGTAGCTGTTATAAAGTGGTCAATATGTATGAACAGTTGCTTGCGGTATTTTCTCGCTGTTTTAGGACGAAAAACGGAACATTTGCAAATGAAAACAAAGATAATAACATTCGATAGGTTTGTGCGCATCCTTGCCACTTTGGCTATTTCTGTTGCCATATATTTTCTTATACGCCGACTCAGCGGTGTGCTTATGCCTTTTCTCATAGCTTGGCTTGTGGCATATATCTTCCATCCGATAGTAACATTCTTTCAGCAGAAGTGCAGGCTGAAGTCGAGAGTGCTTTCTATCATAGTGACATTCGCTCTGTTTGGTGGGATAATAACGGGCGTTTGCTATTTCATCGTGCCTTATATGATAGAAGAGACGAGTCGCCTTAAGGATATTGTTGTCAGCTATGTGTCAACAGAAAAGTCCGTCTCGTCGTATTCTGCAGAGGTGGAGGATTTTATAAAGCATAACATTGATCTTAATGCTATTGTCTCGGAACTTTCAGTTAAGGATGTTTCACAGTTTGCGGAAGACAAGATACCAAAGCTGTTCTCTTTTATCGGTTCAGGGGTGAGCGCAATCATCAAATTTGTCTGTTCGCTGATAGCTGTTATTTATATGTTCTTCATACTTAAGGATTTTGACAACATGAGTGCTGGAGTGATAAAGCTGGTGCCAAAATCTCGCAGGAAACTCGTGCAGGGAGTGTTTGCAGACGTGAAAAACTGCATGAATGCATACTTCAGAGGTCAGACTCTTATAGCAGCATGTGTTGGCGTATTGTTCGCTATCGGTTTTTACATCATAGGTCTGCCCCTTGCCATTCCTCTCGGTCTGTTCATAGGCATGCTGAATCTTGTGCCTTATCTTCAAGTCATAGGATTCATACCGACAGTTATGCTCGCTCTTTTGAAGGCTTATGACTCAGGACAGAGCTTTTGGACAATAATACTTTATGCTCTTGCTGTGTTCGCCATTGTTCAAGCCATTCAAGACTGGGTGCTTACGCCTCGTATAATGGGCAAGATGACAGGGCTGAATGCGGCGGTAATCCTTTTGAGTCTTTCTATATGGGGCAGTCTGCTTGGCTTCATCGGATTGATAATTGCGCTTCCTCTCACCACACTTATCATCTCTTATTATAAGCGCTTTGTGATAGAGGATGGTGGCGAAGGGACTGAGAATGCAGGTGATGCTCATCTGCCAGAATGATAAATTTATGAATGCTTATTGCAAAATCTTACGATATCCTTATAATGAAAAAACTTTTATCGCTACCGCCAAATGCGGTGGCAAAATACCTAACCATTAACAACCTTTCAGAAACAGACTTCTTCTGCACTTCCGACCCTGTGGGGCATAAACTGGGCTCGGGTGGGGGAACGACATGGCTTCTTGAACAGGCGGCTTATGATGAAGCTAAAAGGACTGGCGCTTCATCGTTTGATAGCTGGCTGGCAAGAGAGAAACGCATCCTCGTTCATGCAGGAGGACAGTCGCGCAGACTTCCGGCATACGCGGCAAGTGGAAAGATTTCGCTTCCTGTACCAGTGTTCAGATGGATGAGAGGTCAGAAGATAGACCAGACACTTCTCGACTTGCAGATGCCATTGTATGAAAGCATCATGAATGCTGCGCCTGAGTCATTGCGCACACTTATAGTTTCTGGTGATGTGTTTATTCGCAGCACACGCCCTCTGCAGGCTATCCCCGAAGCTGATGTCGTATGCTATGGTTTATGGGTGGACCCTTCTTTGGCAAAGAATCATGGCGTGTATTTCATGGATAGAAACACTCCTGACATTCTTGACTTTGTGCTTCAGAAGCCTACAACAGCCCGTATGGCAGAACTCTCTCAGACTCATCTTGCTATGATGGACATTGGCGTGTGGCTGTTGGGCGATAAGGCGGTTGACATCCTTAGAAGACGCTCAAAGAAGATTGGCGCCTTGCAAGATGACGAGAATGTTGCAAAGGAACCTGATGCCAGTGCTTATAAGTCATACGATTTATATTCAGACTTCGGTACAGCACTCGGTGTGCATCCTACATCTATAGATGAAGAGATAAACAAACTGAAGGTGGTGATACTACCTCTTGAAGGGGGAGAGTTCTATCATTATGGTACGACTCCGGAGATGATATCCTCCACAGCAACTCTTCAGAATATTGTTCTCGACCAGAGAATGATTATCCAGAAGAATGTGAAGAAGCATCCTGCTGTGTTCACACAAAACGCAGTTGTGGAGGTGCCTCTTACGGAGCAGAATAGCGAGATATGGATAGAAAATTCACATGTGCCGGCTTCGTGGAAACTGAGTTCGCAGAATGTTGTGACAGGAGTGCCTGTAAATGACTGGACAGTAATGCTGAAACCTTCTCAATGTGTTGATGTGCAGGCGTTTGGTGAGAGTGAATACGTTCTTAGACCATACGGATATAGGGATGCCATGCGTGGCAGCATAACTGATGACTCCACACAATATCTCTCGATGCCGGTTACTAAATGGATGGATTCTCATAACATCAGACTTTCTTCTATTGCCAACCATGACGATTTGCAGGCAGCAAATATATTCCCTGTGTGCAGAGATATGGAACAGGCGGGTCGAATACTCCGATGGATGCTTGATGAGGCTCCAAAAGTGGATTTGAGTGGCGAATGGGAGTCGCTTCTCCGTTTGTCGGCTGATGAGATTTCTGCACAGGCTAATCTTGAGAGACAGAGCAGCCAGCGAAAGCGTAATCTTGCTGCAAATGTCTCTGAACTGGCAAAGAACTATCGTAAGTCTGTTTTCTATCAGATAGACTTGAAGGATATGGCGAAGAAGTATGCCGATAACGACATTCCTATGCCATCGCCACTTGATGATGATGCGCTGCCGCTTCAGAAGATACATGATGCTATGTTCCGTTCGCAGGTGCAGAAACTGCATGGTGAGGAACATCTTGAGAATGAAAGGCTTGCCTTTTCTATTCTTCAGCAGCAGCTGGTGAATACCGCTGTGCTGCATCCTCAACTTCCGCATCTTGACGCCTTCAAGGATCAGATAGTGTGGGGGCGTTCGGCTGTCAGGATTGACATTGCTGGCGGATGGACAGACACTCCGCCTCATTGCCTTCTGGCGGGTGGCAATGTGGTGAATCTTGCTATCGAACTTAACGGACAGCAGCCTTTGCAGGTGTATGTCAAGCCAACCCCAGAATACCACATAAAGTGCCGTTCTATAGATCTTGGTGCTGTCGAAACAATCACAAGCTATGATGAACTTGCGATGTATAATAGGGTGGGGTCGCCATTCTCAATACCTAAGGCAGCCCTTGCTCTTTGCGGATTTCTCCCTCAGTTCTGCTCTGAGAAATATGCGAGTCTTCAGCAGCAGCTTAGGGAGTTTGGCTCGGGCATAGAAATCACACTCCTTTCTGCTATACCTGCTGGTTCTGGACTTGGCACAAGTTCTATTCTTGCGTCCACCGTCATCGGCGCTCTTGCAGATTTCTGCGGATTGGGTTGGGATAAATATGAGATTGGCAACCGCTCTCTGATACTCGAACAGCTGCTCACCACGGGCGGAGGGTGGCAAGACCAGTATGGCGGAATACTTCCAGGTATCAAACTTCTTCAGACGGAAGGCGGCTTCAACCAGATACCTGTTGTCAGATGGCTGCCCGACACATTTTTCCGACAGCCGGAATATCAGCAATGCCATCTTCTGTATTATACTGGCATCACGCGCACAGCAAAGCAGATTCTTGCGGAGATTGTGCAGGGAATGTTCCTCAACTCGTCGGACCATCTTGACATCCTCCAGCAGATGAAACAGCATGCTCTCGACCTTTTCGATGCCATTCAGCTCGGCAACTTCCAGAAGTACGGAGAACTTGTACGCAAGACATGGCAGCAGAATAAGGCATTAGACTCAGGTACAGAACCCTTGCTCATTGCAGAAGTGTGCAAGAAGATTGACGACCTGTGTCTTGGATATAAATTGCCAGGAGCTGGTGGAGGTGGCTATTTGTATATGGTGGCAAAAGATCCAGAGGCGGCATCACGCATCCGTGAGACTCTCACCAATAACCCAATAACCGATTCTTCGCGCTTTGTCGATATGACATTGAGTGATAAAGGTTTGCAAGTGAGCAGAAGCTAAAATCATCAAATTCCCCTTATGGCTCGGTTAAAGAATCTCTCTTATTAATAATGTAAAAAACTCTAATATAACAATGAAGACAATCGAAAAAAAATATCTAATTCCTTTTATCCTAACAACATCCCTGTTTGCTTTGTGGGGATTTGCCAATGACATTACCAACCCTATGGTAGCAGCGTTTCAGACGTTGATGGAGCTCAGCGCGACAAAGGCGTCCATGATTCAGTTCGCTTTCTATGGAGGCTATGCTACAATGGCTATCCCTGCTGCTCTATTCATAAAAAAGTATTCGTACAAGAGTGGTATCATTTTGGGACTCGCCTTATATGCTGTCGGAGCATTTCTCTTTATTCCAGCAGCAAATTATCAGGAGTTCACCTTCTTCTGTGTGTCTCTTTATATCCTGACTTTCGGACTTGCTTTTCTTGAGACCACAGCAAATCCTTTTATCCTGTCACTTGGAAGCAAAGAGACATCAACACGTCGCTTGAATCTGGCTCAGGCTTTCAATCCTATGGGCTCACTTTCAGGTATGGCGGTAGCATCGTTCCTCGTTTTGCCTAATCTCATTTCTGATAAGCGAGATGCTGCGGGTAATATCATTTATAGCACATTGTCGGAGGCGGAAAAGGCGGATATCCGTCTTCAGGACTTGGCTGTGATTCGCGACCCTTATGTGGCAATAGGCATTGTTGTTTTGCTTGTACTGGTAGTTTTTGCTTTGACAAAGATGCCAAATACTGCGAAAACAGAGAAGGACAATACAGCAAAAGAAACGCTTAGTAATCTTTGGAGAAACACCGTCTATCGTGAGGGTGTCTTTGCGCAGATGATGTATGTGGCAGCTCAAATTATGGTATGGACATTCATCATACAGTATGCCGATAACCTTGGCATTGATAAGGCGACAGCTCAGAAATACAATATCATTGCGATGGTGATGTTCCTGAGTGCTCGTTTCATTTCTACATTCTTGATGAGGTATGTTAACAGCCGTACTCTGCTTGCTGTCTTTGGCATAGGTGCAGCCTTATGCTCCGTAGGCGCTATTGTTATTGTTGGTATGCCAGGACTTTATTGCCTTATGTGTATTAGTTTCTTCATGAGTCTCATGTTCCCTACTATATACGGAATTGCTCTCGAAAATGTGAAGACGGAGGATTCCACTCTTGGAGCAGCCTTTCTTGTTATGGCTATTGTTGGAGGTGCGCTAATGCCACCACTTCAGGGCAAAATTATAGACCTCGGTACAGTTATGAATCATCCTGCTGTAAACTTTAGCTTCATTCTGCCACTTGTTTGTTTCGTGGTAATCATTATTTATGGTTTTAGAGCTAAGAAGCGTCTTTGATTGTTCGTCCTTAAATTTGTAATTATACGGGCTTTTTCTTTTCAAAATATGAATAAAATTGTCTTTCATCGACTCTGAGAGGGCTTTTTTACATGACAAAATGAAAAAACATCTCCAAAATTTTGTCAGAATCAAAAAAGTCCCTACCTTTGCACTCGCTTACGACAAATGACTGCTTAAAAACATGTTCAGAGTCTTAATTGACTTGTCATAAGCTTAATTAGGTAGATCCGCTAGCTCAGTAGGTAGAGCACAACACTTTTAATGTTGGGGTCTTGGGTTCGAGCCCCAAGCGGATCACTTTAAAGACTCCTAACTTGCTGAAAGTTAGGAGTCTTTTTTTTCTTGTATACCAAAAAGTAGTGCTGAAAGTGGTTCAGAAGTCAGTAAAGGAATACATTTCTACTGCGATTATCTTCCATATCCAACTTTTCTGCTGCTCTTTTTTACCATAGATGCAGCCTTTGAGATGCATCGCATCCACCATCGTTCATCATCTTCATCCTTGTTTCTTCCCCAACCTGACATGTTTCCTCAATCGCATAGCCTAATATGCGTTAACTTACATTAACGCTCTGTTGACCAACCCGAGAAGGTTGTTCAGAGCAAGCTCAGAGGATACACACTATAATAATATGGCAGAAAACAAATTGGTTTTTGAAATACGCTCAAACAAGGACGGCATCAGCCAAGCGGAAACCTTCCAAGGTGTATAAGCTAATACCTTGCGTTGCCATGCTTATTCTCCAAGACGCTCGAACAGTTCAACATCCTCAATGCGGTAGCGGTTCAGCTTGCCTATCTTGACAGGCACGAGAATGCCCATCTTTCTCTTACGGTCAAGTGTGGAGCGGCTGATGTTCAAATGCTCCATCACCTCGTCAGAAGTGAGGTAGGTGCGATGCGGCTGCTTATCATCTTTCTTTGATTGGCCAACAGCCTCCTGCACTGCCAGAACAATCATGTCGTGCAGATCTTGTGGGTTCACAGTAATTGTGATAGTACCCATTCTTGCCTGGTTCATTAGGTTTTGAATCATATTGACTTATTTTTACGTTATTCATTTTTTATCTTTTGAGATTCATGACGCATGACTGTGTATCGCCTTGCGTTGAATGACGATGCAAAATTATCTCAAAAACACATCATTTTGCAGAATTGGTTCGCAAAACCTATCAAAATAGCCCTTTCCCAAAAATCTTTGGTTCTATTTTACCCCCTCAATAGAACCAAAAAACAGAAAACAGCCTTTTTTCTTGCGACTCCATACTTGTGAACAGATTTAAGGGAAATATAAATTCGAAGGTGCCTTGCTATCATAATGTACATTTTTGTCCAATATTACCACCAAAAGCTACACATTATATATAATATACACAGATTTGGCACCGAGAATACAGCAGTTTGATTTGTTTTTAATATATTTGCGACAAATATTAGTCAAGACAAGCAGTACTTCGGATACCTAATAGTCACTGACTGAATAAGCCCAATGTTCATCATGGCGTTAAAAGGACTGGACAAAGAAATGCAAAGTCAAATAGTAATCAACAGAAACAAATGAATAATTCAGATTTTTGGGAGCATATCAAAGCCATCATAAAGAGGGTTTACTCCCGAAGGTCTGGCAGAACTTGACGAATATGCAGACAAATTCACATGTGGACAGCTACTTTATAAACGCTTTTCACCGCCAGAACAGTATGGCTGTACAAAGGGAGGCTATGCTCATGTTATTGCATCCCTGCTCACGGGAGCAGAAGTTGGCTCAGATTCAGTCACTGAAGAAGAATAGATAATATGAACAACGGCAATATCAGAAACGGATTGCTCTACCTTGATGAACGAGGTTGGTCGGAGCTGATAGATCCTCGATGGACGCTGGACGTCTATGAGGAACTGCAACTCAGTGGGCTTGGTCTTAGCGATGAGGAAATGCGAGAAGTGATTGATATTGTCTGCCATCCTGAGCCCGATTGGAACACAACAGAACATCTAAGTCACAAAGAGGAATACCTGCCAACGGACAAGGATTGAGTATTTACATCGATAAAATACAATGGCTTTACGCCACATACATTACAACTGATAGATAATTACATAAGCAATATTTACAATGGCAACACCAACTTTGATAGATTCAATACGCCAGAGCATGCAGGACTCTGTAGTGCGGGTAAGGTGCTCATCGGGGCGGAGACCATCGTCAGTTACGCGAGAGCAAGCCTTGACACAAGTGGAGATGCTGGAAAGAGCAAAGCAACGGTACCAAACTGGCAGATAGATGAAACGCAGGAGAAGTTTGTAGAGCAATGGGCACAAGCTGCTGGCTTTTGGTTTGAGGATTCAGAACAACAAATCATAGAGTCATTTGGACCGAAGATAGCACAAGGAGCAGAGGCTAAAGTCTATTACCAATCAGGAGAACCGTGTGTGATAAAAGAGCGCACTTCCATCTACTCTACTTTGCAGAAAGCATTTGATGCAATAGCCCTTCATAACTACTTCTTCCCCGAGAGCCCCATGCAGGTGATAGGTTTCTCGCGTGACGCTGTAGGTTTGTTCCGTACCATTCTAACACAACCCTACATACAATGCGAACGCCTTGCCACAAAGGAGGAAATCTACGAATACGTCACCTCCAAGGGGTTACGCCTCAACGAGGATGATTTCAAGGAGAGCTTTGTGAGTGATCGCCACATCCTCGAAGACATGCATCCAGCCAACATATTCATTGATGTTCAAAGCGGCAAACCAATCTGCATTGATTGCATAGTGAAATTCAAATAAATATGATACACGCCCAAGGTTCATCATGGCGTTAAAAGGATTGGACGACTGAATGGTTGCAGTAAGCAACCTCTTGCCTGCGGGCAAGGAACTACATATTTGAAAAAGCGTTTATGGACGCTTGTTTTTGAAAATCTAAACTACCACATCAGATTCCCAACAAACCAAGAGGACATAGAAGCTACGGTTGGATTGTTGATCACCGTTTGCGCGCCGAGGGCTGTTTTGGCCATCACGCACGCGTGTGTGTATTGTGTCCATACTTAGGTGTCTATTTTGTAAGACTCGTTATTGGGAAGGCTGTTGTAAGCCTGATACGCAAACGAGCAGAAATAAGATACCTACGCTCTTTTTAATCATCAACAATCTTATAACCGTAACCCTCAACAAGACTTTAAATATCATGGCAAGACGTAAAAACATCCACAGGCATCACAGGAGTCTACTTTTCTTGGAAAAGGGCTCTTGGCGTATCCTCTACAAAACAATAATTGTAAGAGAAACAGGCTTACAGGCTTCAATATTTTGTTTTGAAAGTGAACTCTACAACCTTGTAATGCTGTCCTAACAATGCAATATCTTTGTAATTTTGCAGCGGTTTTTCACACTCGGAACTTATCTACAAACAATAATACAATGCCAAGAACTAACAAACAAATAGACATAGCGTTTGATTTGGTCAAAAATACCAATGCTAACATATTCCTGTCAGAAAAGGTGGGAACAGGAAAGTCAACAGAAATATATGAAGACACAGTATGTATGTGGGATTGACGAACGCTCTTCCTAAGGCAATATGTAATTTCTTTAGCAGTTATATACTTTCTAAATGAAAAAAAGATAGTATCATGAACAATATCAGCATTAACTTAAATGAACAGTCGGGCAAGATTCTTTATATCGTTGCAGGCTGTAATGGTGCAGGAAAGACGACTGCTTTCCGCAATCGATTATCTGAACAGTTTAATGTTCCGCTTTTCATCAATGCGGATGAAATAGCCAGAGAGATGTGTCCGGAAAATGTGGAGTCGGCTGCCTTTGCTGCAGGAAGGTGCATGTTGCAGAGGATAGATGAACAGCTCGAACATAATGAGAGTTTCTGTATAGAAACGACATTATCTACACGCAATTTCTATACCCTTGTTCATAAGGCTCATGCCAAGGGATTCAAGGTGGCATTGTTTTTCTATTGGCTTGAATCGTCTGATCTGGCAGTAGCGCGTGTCGCTCTTCGAGTAAAGTCTGGAGGGCATAACATTCCTACCGATATTATTCATCGCAGATACGAGCGAGGTATCCACAACCTTTTCAATCTATATATACCTATTGTTGATTATTGGCATATAGACAACAATAGTGGGTTTGTGCCGATGCAGATTGCTGAGGGTGGCAGAGAGATTTACGATAACGAGATTTACACAAAATTGAAAGGATATGAATAATATAAGAATACAGAACCTGAGTGCCATATACAATCAAGGACTTAATCAGTTTGTTCAGAGCTTCCTTAAGGAGAAGGCACAGAACAATGAAAGTTTGGTGTATTCGATTGATGGCAAGATTATCGAGTTGGAAGCTTCTGATGTGCTTTGGATATATGAAAAATTATCTAACGGACCAGAGGATTGGGAGATAGAATTGCTGAATGACTTGGCAAGTAAAGGTGAGGATATTAGATATAACTTTGCCAGTGGAAATACTCTGTCATTACCTGCATCGGTGGTGCTGGAGTTGCTTAGCAATATATTTCCTGCATAAACATAGTTCGACCTTGATGTGTTCTTTGATGTAAAATAAGGACTTTACAACCTTGTAAAGATGTACAACATGCGTGGGATAGTCGTACCTTTGCACAACAAATCAAATCTGAATTTAAATTATGAGACGACATTTTATTTCTTTCGCATTGTTAGTGCTGAATGTGCTTCCTTTGCTTGCTTATGACAGACATGGTAGAGATTATTCTGTAAGAGATGGTAGTGGTTCCTCGGGGTTACTGGCTGTTGTTGTGATAATTGCTATCGTATTGTATGCATTTTTCAGTCATAGAAGAAAAAACAAGTAGTCATTATGGGATTCTATCTACAACTATCTTGTAATTCGTGTGGATACAGAACTCCAGGAATGGAGGAGGAGCATTGCCTTATTGATCCAATGGGCTTGCCAGAGTTTCATCATTGTGTGTGCAATCATTGTCATCGGATATCTCAGAGAGGATACACCAAGACGGATGGTAAGGTTGTCCAAGAAAATAAATGTGTGTTCTGTGGCAGTGAGGATATTGAAGTGCATGAGGAGATAAGCAATTGCCCTAAATGTGACTCAAAAGATATAGAATGGGAATGTGTAGGCACTTTCTTTTGATAAGTTTACTTATTCCTTTGTAAATAAAATAACTAGTAATTTCTTAATAAAACGTAAAATTACATAAAAATGTACAGGGCTCTAGAAGAATATATTTTAAGAACCATCAAAGATGGCAATGCCTTTTTTGTGGAAGAGATTTTCCATAACCTCGAGTGGGCAATTCAGGAGGTCAATTGTGACAGTGTGAATTGGACAGACTGGTATCTTTCATTTCATCTTCAAAAAGGAAGAATGTTCCTCACCAAAGAAGAGGCTGTTGCTCGCCACGAGGAAATCAGGTCATTGTTGTTGCCATTTAATGATGACAGAATCTTTGACAAAGATAGTGGAAAATTGCTAATTGATGTTGAGGATGAATCTGTAAGGAATCAATATAATATTAAAACGGACGCGGATAGTCTTGAATTTTGGACTATATCTTTGTCTCATGATGTTCATTCCAAATCAGGATTCGACATAAAATGTTTGTATTATGATGATGGTAGTTTTATGTACTATTACTATAGTGATGAATCGTATTTTGATCCTGCTATTCTTTTCGCCACACAAGAAGAAGCTGAGGCTGCATTAGAAAAAGTTGAACCTCTACTTCAAGAACAACCACACTCCTTGTTTTATTGGATGGATGATTATTACTTGAATATGGAAAATGGGTATTTCTGCAGAGAAAGCTCTCGGAATTTACCAAAGCTGCTATGGGATACATATTTTCCTAATCACCCACATTATGATGGTAAGATCTTTTCTGAGATGAAATCCGTATTGGGTTCGGACGAAGGCTTGTATAAGAAATCAAATAGCAAACATGGCATAGAACTCGTAATGCGTACTGACGGAGCGGAATGGCATTTCCGTGATAATTTAGTGATGATAAACAACGAATGGCTCCCTATTTCTGTACTATTCCCGATGATTGGCATCCATACTCAATCAGACCTTTATAGGGCTTTCGGTATTGAAACAGAGAAGGTGGTATTGAATAAAGACAATTATAAGGATTATGTAGGCAGAATTTTGGCGTTGGCAGTCAAAGAAGTTTGGCATGAGGATTTTGTTTACGAAGATACGGGTGAAGTAGAAGAATGTGAAGTGCATGATATAGCGTTGCATCAGAACACTCCATTGCCGGAAGATTCAGATTGGTTGTTTGAACGTTTATATTGTGCTTCTCAAGAAGTTCTCCTTCTAAAAAATAATGATGACAAGTTAGCGACCTACCTATTAGATATTCCATTTTTCGGTCATGACATAGAGAACGATGCGTTAAATGGGGGTGTGAATATACACAATCAATGGGAAGCAGCTGTCAACGCATTTCAATATATGGCAACTCACACTCGTCTAACTCATACAGGCAGGATGCGTCTTGATAAGGCTCTATACGAAAGCAAGGAAAATAGGATTCGCAAAATAATAAAAGATAGTGAGCGAGAATACACTTTTGCTTCAAGCCGATGTGATTCCAGAGATTTTGTTACGCCTAGCGATTTCATAGAGATTATTAAATTGTTGGCATATAAAGGCGAGGGCTATAAGACAATGACGGATAATCCAGCATATTATCCTAATGGAGGGCTGGATGAATCCATATTGAAAGAGGTAATAAATCGTAGAAAGGCAGACATCCCAGAAAGGCAACAGGAAGCAAAGGTCATCAATGAATGCTTCGAAATAGATTATGCACTTCATTGTGACGAACCACTTGTTTGATAATATGGATATCCCCCAAAAATATGACAAGGAAAAGATGTATAATTAGATTAATACAAGTTTCGCTCCACTTGTTGTGTAGTTAAAGGGTAGTTAAAGAGAAGTTAAAGGGTAGTTAAAGTGACAAATGTCTGACATGGCAAACGTCTCTTTAACTCCGAGCGAAGCGATAACTCCTCTTTAACTCCACTTTAACTCCTCAAAACGAGCAAGTTGCATGCTTGCGAAAGTTGAATTAGATTAATGCTTGCGTCCTTAGCATTTGTACGAGAAAGCCGCAGAGCAAGGGAGTACAGAATCGCAAATGATTCTTGAAAGGTTACGCGCTAATGGATTAGGAACATAACAAGATTTTACTCCTCTGACCTTACAACCTTGTAAAAGTGTACAAACAGGATTCTCTTGTCGTAACTTTGCAGCAGATTTCAAAAACGAAGTATTGTTTAATTAAAAATTTGTTAGAAGTTATGAGTAGAATTTCAAACATTGTGAAGAATCCTGGTGTTATTGGTCAGTACATCAGTGGCGTAGCAAAAGAGGCTGCAAGCAAGAACAATATCTATCAACTTGCGTTCGTGAAGGAAGAGGAAGGCGGTTGGTATATAGATTTGCCTGAATGGACGGGAGCGCATGCTAATCTCGCTATGGTGGCAGGTTCGGATTTGCTTCTCGATTTCCTCTTGAAGGATGGCAATCGTGTGGAGGTTGAGGTGGTTAAGTCAGATAAGCCTTTGGCGAAGTATGATGAGGATGAGCGTTTCTTCCGCTGCGATCAGATTGATGCTTCTCTCTTTGGAGGTTCCAATTACGAGGTGTGTGGACTTGAGGGATTTTATCACAACATCTGGATTTGTCCTGTCACTCTATTCGTATTGGGTGAGTATCCTAAGTATATTTATATACGCAATAAGTAAGTAGCAATCAAAAATAATCTTAATTGTAAATACCGAGCTTCTATGAATTGTATTGATGAATCTTTCGAACCTGTAATCATACCAGATGAATATATTGACCTCTGCAATCTGGTTGAATGTGGAGATGCCCATGCTCAATACGAGCTGGGCATCAAATACCTGATAGGTGAAGATGTTACAAAAAATTATGCAAAAGCTCGGAATTTACTTCTCAAAGCCGCAGAACAAGGTCATGCAGAAGCGTTGCAAAAGTTGTGCGAAATGGCAGATAATGGGGATAAGTGGTTATTGGAGGAAATTGCTCGTATATATTTGGAGCAAGGTGATCCCAACACAGCATTGTACTACGAGGAGAAAAGTCTTGAGATTATGGATTCTATTTACCCTATAACACTTATAGATATATATGTGCAACTTGGTAGATATAAAGAAGCTTTGAAAAGACTTAATCGTGACTATAGAGCTGCAAAACGTTTTGATGAAGAATGTGGATGTTGGCTTTCAGATGTTGTGAAAGATAGGATTTTCGAACTCCTGCCATACGTAAGGAAGAAGAAAGAAAAGGCTCCTCCAAAACCAAGAAAACGTAAGGAGGTAGTGCATGACGACAGGCAGCTTATGTTTGATTTCATGTACGAGCCATAAAACCTTACAACCTTGTAAAGTCATACAAGTTGAGCATAATTTTCGTAACTTTGCAGCAGATTTAAGAAACCTAATGTTTTTCAGGTGGGTTATTTATAGAACTCACATGAACCAAACCCAATTTGCATTATGATAGTTATTGAATCAAAGAAGAAAAGCATTGAAACAATCAAGAAGCAGTATGCTGATGCTTACATTATCGATGTGACAAGCCATGCTACAGACCAGTTTGTCAAGTTGAGTCCTTTTTACCCAAACGGTGGCATTCCTGTTCCGTTCTCGCCTATGAAAACGTCTGCAAGCGTGGAAGGTATTTGGCAGGGACTCAAGGTGTTTGAATCTGAAGGCATAGATAGTAAGATGTTTGGAGTGAAGAACATGAAGAACATCAAGCGCACCACTCGCAAGTTCGGCAAATGCCTGGGCCATCAGAAAGGTGTGAATAGCGAAGAACTGCTTGGCTACATTGAAGCCCGCAAACTAATTTATTTGCCATCTTACAAGTGGGTGCTGGAGAATCGATGTGCAGACCTTGTCAAGCTTATTCGTATCATTTCTCAAAAGAAGGCTGTTGTGCTGCTTGATTATGATACAAATTCCGATGTCTGGGATCCAAAGAAACCTTTATCTCATGCAAGTTTGATAAAGGCATACATTGAGGGCAATTATCCAGAGTAATCTTTTGGTAATTTGAGTAATGACATCAAGACTTCGAAATTAAGTGATTATGAGAAATATCAATGAATTGGGAGTAAGTGTAAGGGTAAAGAAGGATTTACCCTACACTCCCTATCCTGACGAGATAATCTTTGTGGATGGCGCACACACCATCAAGGTTGAGAGATGGCGCATCGACTATTATAAGGATTTCATCAGTGGGCTTCTGAATGTGCCTGAAGGATATGCAGAGAGCTATGGTACGCTCATAATAGAGATGCTGAAACGTCCTGAGTTTTGGGAGTTTTTCTCTGATGAAGAACGTCATGATATAGAGTCGGAATTGGTCGATAAATTCAACTTCAGGCAATATCTTCTTCCGCAGGTTTTGGCAGACAATCTCAGGCCATCTATATTCATATATGATGACGAAGACACTTCTGGTTATCATCGTTTTATCCAATTTGAGGTGGATCGCCATGGGTTGCTTTCTACGCTCAATGATGTCTTGTTGTATATGGACTCACGCGACAAGACAGCGGCATTGAGTTACGAGAGGGAATCGGCTATTGAGGCTGAGCGTAATGATGTTATTGCAGAACTGCGCCAAAAGGTAATGCAGCTGGAAGCATACATCAGAGAGTACGAATCAAAACTCATGAAGATGGGTATGAATCGCAACGACATCAAAGTTGCCGTGTGCACAGATTCAGATGAAATGGGTTTGTACATCTCAAAACGTGGAAAGTTCTTCATAACAAAAAATGGCAATCCCACAGAACAAGAGATTCGCCTTTCGCCCCTTGACAAAGCTGTTTATATGCTATTTCTCCGCCATCCCGAAGGAATAAACTTCTCTTTTCTCCCAGATTATCGCGAGGAACTGATGGAAATATATCGTTCGCTAATGAACTATAGAACAACAGCTTCAATGCAGAAGAGTATTGACGATGTGACGGATCCAACCAACAATTCAATTAACGAAAAATGTGCTCGCATCCGACGTGCGTTCATTTCTGCACTTGGACAATACAAGGCAAGTGCTTTCTTCATTGCCGGTCCTCGTGGTGGAGCAAAGAAGATAGCACTTGAGCGCAGATTGGTTTGTCAAGAACAATAAGATTATGTTAGATGGCAAAGCGTCACCTGTGATTCCAATGCACAGATAAAGGAGCCTATGGCGCTTGATGGAAGAAGCGCAGGATGTTTCACTACTACCGAAGATGGATTCAACACTATTGATCGATATGTAAAATCTCAAAACAACAGAATCCTTCTAAAGGCTTTCAATAGAGTTGGGAATCGAGCCAGCATCTCTCAGCACGCTCGTAAAGACGATCGAGAAACTGAAGGATCCAAACTCGGGCGTAACCATCGAGAAGATTAACGAAATCGTCGATAAGCTGCTCGGCAGGGAGAAGCAAGATCCTGGCAAAACAGAGAACTTGGATGAATAAGACTTCAACTGGTAACCACTAATAACAACAATACAAGGGCTGCTCGCGGCAATCAATGCTGCTGGCAGCCCTTGGTGTGTTTTCTTATTTACTACCATTTCATAAGGAAATGGAACAGGCCCATAAAGGTTATGCCTTGGTCATCGGTGTATGGTACTATGTCGTCTGCTACGATGACTATCTTGCGGAAACTATCGTTTAACTTCCCTTTAACTACACTTCCTATTCACTTAGCGTGAATGCTATTATGCTGCTGGCGTGACTGACATTATTCACACGGCATGACTGACATTATTCACTTGAATAGAATGAAAGTATTCACTTAGCGAGACAGTTTTGTCATGTAAGAACCGTTGTTGATTGATCTGTAGAATACGAGAAGTTTTTGTCATATCAGAATACCGCTTTGGATTGATCAGAAATGAATTTTGCAACTAACTCGTCACTCGTCACAATCCGCCTGTAAACGACTGAAATTAAAGTCTTTAGCACTGTGATGAGTTGTTTGCAACTCGTCACACACTCGTCACCATTGTATGGCTAAGATTTACAGGCAGTTAAAGGCTGTTTGTGACGAGTGATGAGTGTTTTTAAATTCCTCAACTTTAGCATTTATAACGTCTTGAGTGGTTATTCATCCAATCCTTTTTTTATAGAGCATATCGCTGAGTAGTTACCTTCTTGATATTAAATCTATCATGTTTAATTGTATATAGTAATTGAAAAGTGTACCACCTTCCAATTTCTGTACTTTAACAATATGGACTTTTTTCAATTTCTTTGTCAAAAATCTTGCAAAAATCATCGGTATTTGGATGAATTTCGGTAATTTTGTATTCAGAAAGCATAGCGATAATTGTTTTTTAGTCTATAAATTTGTAGCTTTTTCGCTATCTGCCTAATAATGAATATAACTAAGATTTATGTCAAACTCACGTTAACCTAAATTCTTTATGCACAAATTAACATCTTTTCTTTTGGCATTCGTCTTTGCACTTGCAGCAAATGCTGATGGCGTAGAGAAACCCTCACCAAGTCATACTTCTGCCTATCAGAAGGAACGTCTTAATCGTGGGCTTATCTGTGTTCGCACTTCTTCAATTTCGCAGGTCCTCTCCTGGAGGTTGCTTGATACGGACAATGAACACACTTCGTTTCTTGTGCTGAAGAACGGAGAGGTGAACGGTGATACGATACGCAACGCTACATTCAAGCGAGTGTCTGCCATGGCAAAGGATATGCTGCAGCTCGTCACCCTCCAGAATGGCGTGCCTCAGGACACACTCTCGGCACAGGCTTTCAGCAACATCGGCTACCACCAGATGAACCTTGACCTTCCTGCTGCCGGTTCGGATTATTCTTACGAGGCAAACGACGCATCCGTCGGTGACGTTGATGGCGATGGAGAATACGAACTCATCATCAAGTGGAACCCAACAAATGCCAAGGATAACTCGCAGGATGGCATCACAGGCAAGGTCTATCTTGACTGCTATAAGATTTTTACAAGCGAGAAGCTGTGGCGTATTGACCTTGGCGTCAATATACGTGCCGGAGCTCATTACACACAGTTCCTCGTCTATGACTTCGATAAGGATGGCAAAGCAGAGGTCATCTGCAAAACTGCTCCCGGAACTCTTGACGGCATTGGCAAATATGTGAGCGAGGCAGCAGAACTTGCTGCCATCAAATCCGCCGACAACAAGAAGAGCTATGTGACATCTTCGGGACGAATCAATGGCGGACACGAGTACCTGACGGTCTTTGAAGGAGCAACAGGAAGAGCCATACATACCATCCCTTATTTCCCGAACCGTAACGCAGAGAGCAAGCTGAGCACAGCTGAGGGTACTTACAACTGGGACACTCGTTCGGGCAAGAACGACAAGGGAAGCTACGGCAACCGTGGTGAGCGCTACCTTGCATGTGTGGCGTACCTTGATGGCAAGGAGCAGCGCCCTTCGGCTGTTATGTGCCGTGGATATTACACTTATGCGCACCTCTGGGCTGTTGACTTTGACGGCGTGAAGCTCACAACCCACTGGCTTCACAGCTCTATCAGCAACACCTCTGTACGTCTTACAGATTCTAAGGGGAAGGTCTCTACAAAGACTTATTCCAAGACCACCGACCCACTCAAGACTCACAACGCATACACCGCTATGGGACAGGGCGCCCACGGCATAAGCGTAGGCGACCTTGATGGAGACGGAAAGGATGAGATTGTCTATGGTAGTGCTGTCATTGATGACAATGGTTGGATGCTGTATTCCACAGGCTTTGGTCATGGCGATGCTCTCCATCTTGGCGATCTTGACCCTGACCGTCCAGGACTTGAGCTCTTCATGGTGCATGAGGAGAGTCCTTACGGATGCAACTATCGTGATGCTGGCACAGGCGAGATAATCTTCTATAAATCAGGATCTGCCGACAATGGTCGTGGCGTGAGTGCCGATGTCGGCGGACGCAGAGGAGCAGAGTTCTGGTCTGCTAAGGTGGATAATACTTATAATGTGGACGGCAAGTCGTATTCCGCAGCAAAGCCGTCCATGAACTTCCGCATCTTCTGGGATGGCGACGAATATGAGGAGTTGCTCGATGGCACCACTATCACAAAGTGGACTCCTTCATCAAACAAGAAACTTGGTATCTACACAAGTGCAACCGCGGAGAAGCAGTTCTCTGAACTCGGCATATCGCCAGCTTCATGTAATGGCACTAAGAACACCCCATGCTTGCAGGCGGACATTTTTGGTGACTGGCGTGAAGAGGTGGTTTGGAGAGACTCTAAGAATGCTGCCCGGCTCTACATCGTAAGTTCTACCGCTGCCACTAAGTTCCGTGTGCCAACTCTCATGCACGACCACCTATATCGCATGGGCGTGGCATGGCAGAATGTTGCTTACAACCAGCCGCCACATCTCGGCTACTATCTCCCAGACTATGCGGCATCATTCGCAGGTGTCCCTGATGTTGTCGATCCAACTGCCGTTTCTGATGTCCCTGCCTCTCCACGCACACTTGTGTTTGAGAGATGTTACACCCTAAGTGGTCAGGTCATTACGGCAAAGAGTTCGACTCTTCCAAATATCTACATCCTTCGCCAGGTGTATTCTGACGGTTCGGTAGTGAGCAGGAAGGTTGTCAAATAACACGATTATTATGTGATGGTAAAATAATTCAAGAGTTTCGCACGTAGTGTTCTGGCTGGAAGCCAGTATCTTAGTAACCGGTTGCATCGACGAAGGAGATGCTGCCGGACACAAAGAACCACCCGACTCAGGTGCCTGGAGGGCACTACCTTGCCTAGCGAATGAGGTACTGCCCTCCAGGCAGATGTTACTTTGTATCCTGATTCCGAGGGCGTTGCCCCCGGTTACTGACCGCCTCTACGAGGCTGTAGTGCCTTCCAGGCACACGTGCGAAAGTTGAATTATTATATCATCACTTAACTATCCATTAACTCTACAGCATGTGGAGCGAAGTTTTTCGTAATTACTAAGGTTGACTTGTTCGCTCGCAATCATTTTTTTTCATCCATTCTAATGGTGTGCATCCTTCAAACTTCTTAAAGGCAGCGAAGAAGGTGGTCTTCTTGAATCCGCATTTCTCGTAGAGAGCAGATGTGGAGAGGTTCTGGTTTGTTGGCGACTTGTATTTGTGCTTGAAGTCTTCAAGTCGGTAGCGGTTGATGTAGTCGTAGAAGTTGGTTTTCAAACTTTCGTTGAGCATCAGTGAGATGGCTGCAGGAGTAGAATCGACGGCTTTGGCAAGGTCGCTGAGACGGAAGTTAGGGTTGCGATACGGCCGCTCTAACTCCATGTATTGTTTCATCTTTGCTTGTAGTTCCTTGAACTCCCTTGTGGATGTGCGCTGACGGCGTGCCTCCTCCAAAGCATGCTCTTGCGCTTCTTGCTCAGCGAGTTGCTGTCGCTTCATGTCAACAATGGCGTTTTGGGCAGAAATCTCACGTTCGAGCTTATGTTTTAGGAGTAGCTTCTGTTTACGCTTTTTCCAGCGCTTGCGCATGTCGATGCCTACGAAGATACTGACACACAGGAGGATGAAGAAGATTATTTCGAAGAAGAAGAGTGCTGATGGTAGGACGGTGACGGTGTAGCGCGTTGTTGTTTCGGGGTGACCAGCAAGGCGGATGGTGATGGTATGGGTGCCAAGGGATAGTGAGCCGATGTTGACTGTCTCACGATCTCGTGAGGCGGAGAAGTCGCCATTGTCAATCTTGTATTCGTAGAGCTTTGCGATGTTGAGCGAATAGTCAAGGAGGAGAGGAACGAAGGAGATGTCCTCGCTGCCGAAAGTCCAGGAAATGCTTATCTCTGGGTTGTCTATCATGGAGTATAACGTGTTGGGCGATACCACCTTGTTGCTTATCCACAGTTTGTCGAGTATCACTTTCCCTTTCACGCTGTCGTTCAGTTTGTCTAGTTGGAGAGATGAGAGGCTTATTATGCCCTTGTTTGTTGCCATCCAGAGCGAGCCGTCCTCCATCTGCTGTATCTCAGACTTGTTGAAAGCCAGTGTGGGAAGGTTATCGGAGAATGAATATTGTTTATATTGCTTGAAGTCCTTATCGAAGAGAAAGAGGCCAAGGGACGTGCCTACGAGGTATTGCCCTTTGTGGGGATGGACAAAGTAAATGTTGCCGCATCCTGGTGAAAGGCTGAGGTCGAATGTGGTGTAGGAACTGAGGTCTGATTTGCACTTGAAGATTTTCCCCTCTCCAAAGGCAAGCACATCGCCGTCCGTATCCTGGCTGAAAGCGAGATATTGTGTATTGTCGAAGAATGGCTTTGGAAAACGACTAATGAAGGTGCGGTTCTGAAGGTCGAACATGTAGAGACGTTTCATAGAACCTATCCACAATATTCCTTGATTGTCGAAGAATGCAGATGTAATGTATTCGTTGTGCAGTTTTGAATTCTTGGAGTTGTAGTTGTGCTGGCAGCGCATTTCTTGGTCGAAGAAGAAACAGCCTTGGTTGCCTACTGCCACGAGTGTTTTCTTGTCTTGCGAGACGGTGAGGCTTGAGAAGTCGCCCATGTCAAAGTGAAAGGTTTCGTCTTGTTCGTTGAATGCCTCTGGTAGGCTTACTGTATGGGTGAGAGGATCATAGGTTCTGATGCCGAACTCCCATGTTGCAAGTACAAAACGTCCTGCGAACCACACGATGTCGGTGACGATGTTAGCTCCTATTTCTTTAGGGGCGAAGTAGCGGCATGTCTCGGTAAGGCTGTTGATGTGATAGAAGCCTTCGCGAGTGCCAATTAGTATGTCATTGCCATGTTTGCATAGTGAGCGCACGAACAGAGTGCATGAGTCGAAGTTCTTGTAGGTGAAGTGGCTGACAAGCTGACGTTTGTGATAGTTGTATGCAAGACCTTCGAGATAGTGTCCAAACCATGTGACTCCCAAGTCTGTGTCATGAAGACTTGTATATGCGCTGTGCGACTTTGTTGTGCGCACAATGGAGTTTTTGTCAATGTCAACCTCGTAGAAGTTGTACATGCTGACGTTGAGATGTCCTTGCGCATCCACATTCAAGTCGCGCACATCGCCTTCTGGCAAGAGAGGGTAGAACTGCGCTTTCTTTTCCTTTGTGCAGAATCGTAGCACGCCTCTGTCCTTTGTGCCTATGTAAAGGTTGTTCTTATAACTTGCTATTGTTGTCATACGGGAGGATGCTCCTATGAGGTGTGTGAGGTCGTAGCAATGACGCTTTCCCGTGATGGTGTCGATGCTGTAGAGTTTACGATTGGAACACACCCATAGTAGCTTATCGTTCTCGGTTGATGCGCAGATGTTGGTTGTGGCGTTCTCTTCCGACATGACATTGTCTTCAAAGGTGATGAGCAGAGGGCTGTTTTGTTCGTTGCATTTATACAGCCCATGGTTGCTGCAAGCGTACAAGGTGCCATCTGTTGTGATAAGTAGGGAGTTTATCTCTGTACAATCAGGATAGATGAGTTTAAGTATGAAGTCGTTCATCTCAACCTTGAAGATGCCGTCGTTCGTGGCAACAAAGATGCGACCTTGCACATCCTCCTTGATGTCAACAACACGTCGGAACTGCTTGTCTTCCCACTCCACATTCACTATGGATGCGCCGTTGTAGCATGTAACACCCTTGTCGGTGGCAAACCACATCAATCCTCGGTGATCCTTAAAGATGCAGTTGACATTGTCATCGGGCAAACCATCAAGGGAACTTATCCTACATGTGTCTTGAATCTGAGCTTGTGTGAACGACCAAGTGAGTAGGGTTATCAGTATGAGGATAAACGAACGTTTCATTGTAGTAAAGTTGACTTTGTCAGATATGTTATTAAATGTATGAACAAAGGTAATAAAAGCAAATAAATATTCAAAGAAAAAAAGCAATAATAGTTCGCTGAAATTGGCGAACTACTTTTGTATTTAGTTCAAATAGCTGAAAACCAAATAGTGGGAGTGCAATTTGTTTGTTGCGATAAAGAAAAACATTTTTATCACCTGTTTATTACATATATGAGAGTTTGAAGCACTAACTTTGCAGTCGAATTATTTGTTGAACGTCTTAAGTTTCTTGAGCAATCAATATCAACGGCAGTCACCAATAATTCAAAAGAAACTTTTTGACGTTAGTGTTGGAAATGCAGATTAAATCAAAAGAATTTATATACCTTTGCAATACGAAAATTAGAAACGCGTACCGCTTCGCGACAAACGCTATTTTCATATTGCGAGAAAGTTGCAACTTGCTCGTTTTGGGGAGTTAAAGAGGAGTTATCGCTTCGCTCGGAGTTAAAGAGGCGTTTGCCTTGTCGGACATTTGTCACTTTAACTACCCTTTAACTTCTTTTTAACTCCACAACAAGAGGCGCGAAACTTGTATAAATAATAAATTGTGACTAAAACATATATTATATGAAGAAATTATTGTTGATTACCATGCTCACCATTGCATATTTTTGCAATGCGCAAGTTAAGACATACGACTATCCTGAAGGGAAGGATGGGCTGACTCCCATGAACGATTTTTCAGTTACTGCCGATGGGCAGAAGGTGAAGACATACATGTGTGAGGTCAATCCGCACAAGAAGGTACAGAAGGCTTCGTGGTGTCAGTTCGAGACGGAAAAGGAAGTCGTGTTGCAGGTTGTCAAGTGTGGCGATAAAATTAAGGAAGCTGTGGTGCGTCCTCTGTCGAAGGGCATCAAGCATAAGGTGGTCAATGACTCGACGATTCAGTTCTGCATCCCAGGCGTGAAGGACAATAGAAGTTATGCACTTGAGGTGGACATCAATGGTGACCGTGAACACTGCCTCCACATCTTCGTTGATGGAAAAGAACTTGAAACTTATGATGCTCCAGACCCTGATTCGAAGCAGGATGTCAACTGGAAGACTACCAACAGCCACGACGTGTTCGTAAAGAACCCTCGTCTCATCTACTTTGGCCCTGGAATCCACAAGCCTCACGATCTGCCAAGTACAGAGATTAAGATTCCAAGTGGGGCGACAGTATATATCGCTCCTGGCGCTGTGGTTCGGGCTCGCCTTATTGTTGATAGAGCAGAGAACGTTCGCATCATCGGTCGAGGTGTGCTGCTCAACCCTTTACGAGGTGTGGAAATCACATATTCTAAAAACGTGCTTGTTGATGGTCTTACGGTCATCAACCCTCAGCACTATACTGTGTTTGGCGGACAGTCAGAGGGTGTCACTATTCGTAATTTGCGCAGCTTCTCGCGTCATCCTTGGAGCGACGGAGTAGATATGATGTGTTGCAAGAATGTGGTGGTGGAGGATGTATTTTTGAGGAACAACGATGATGCCTTTGCCATTTACAACCACCGTTGGTGGTATTGGGGTGGTACTGAGAATATATGCATTCGTCGTGCTACAATCTTCAATGACCTCGCTCATCCGTTCAATATTGGCAGTCATGGCGATGACCGTTCGGATAACGGCGAACTGCTTCACGACGTGCGCATTGAGGACTGTGATATTCTCTCTGCCGACTGTGATGGCATCATGGCGGTGCGATGTGGTGACAAAAACATGGTCGAAGACATTCATTTCACGAACATTCGCATCGAGGATGTGGTGAAGGCTGCTCTCTTCAATATCCAGGTGAACTTCTCGGAGAAGTACAATCGCGCTCCGGGCAACTACATCCGCGATGTGTGGGTGAAGGACGTTCAGTACAACGGAGATGAGAAGAGTCTTGTACCTGACATCATCAAGAGCTATGACGCTGAGCATGCTGTCAGCGACCTTCACTTCGATAACATTCGTGTGAACGGAAAGAAGGTGGAGATTAAGTAATTCAACTTTCTCAGTACAAGTAATATAATTAAGAATGAAAAGACTAATCATATTTATATCATTTCTCTCGATGCTTAGCCTATGTCAGGCATTCAACCATCCAGGATTGCTGCATTCGAAGGAATCCATTCAACGAATGCGTAGCCTCCGTGCGGAAGAGAATGCTGTCGCTATGGGCTCGTACAAGAAGCTTGTCGCAGATGCAAAATCAAGCGCAGACTATAAGATGAATGGACCTTTCGACATCATTGCTCGCGATGGTCAGTATGGAAATACCAAGGGGGCATGCGAGAACGATTTCCTCGCCGCCTATTACAATGCGCTGCTCTATGTCATTGAAGGCGGAGAGGCTCATGCTCAGAAGTCGATGGAGATTATTCGTGCCTACAGCCGAGAACTCACTCGAATTGATGGCCATGACGCTCCGCTCTGCGCTGCCTTACAAGGGGCTATATTCATCAATGCATGCGAATTGATGCGTTACACCAAAGGTTCGGGATGGACAAAGGAGGACACGAAATTGTCGGAGAAAATGTTTCGTAGTGCTTTCCTGCCTGTGCTTGACGAGTTCGAACGCATGTCGCCTTATGCAAACGGAAATTGGGGGGCGGCTGTGTGTAAGATGCGTATGGCTATCGGTGTGTATTGTGATGATAAAGCTCAGTATCAGCGTGCTACGGAGTATTTCCTTTATGGCAACGACAATGGCGCGCTACCTTATTATGTGGCTGCAAGCGGTCAGTGTCAGGAGTCAGGGCGTGACCAAGCTCACGTGATGCTCGGACTCGGTCAGTTGGCTGAGATTTGCGAGATTGCTTGGTCTCAAGGAGATGACCTTTATGGTGCTCTTGACAATAGGGTGATGGTAGGGTATGAATACTCGTCTAAGGCTAATCTTGGCTACGAAGTTCCTTTCTTCACATGGAAAGATCAAACAGGCAAGTATTGCAACTGGTCATGTCTGAGCAATGCCGCTCTGGGTCAGTGGAGAGCGGTGTTCGAGATTGCCTACAACCACTATGTGGGTCGCAAGCATCTCGACATGCCTTATACAGCGAAAGTGCTTGGTCACTATGTGCGTCCAGAAGGTGCTGGTTTTACATGCGACAACCCTGGTTTTGGCTCGCTGCTCTTCTATCAAGGCACAGAGGTGGATTCTATTTCGTCCGTTCCTGCTCCTAAGCAGTTTCTGATGAACGAGAGGCGCGACTACTCTATATACGAAGAGCCAGTGATAAGGCTTAACGGCATATCACGTCTCTCGCTTGTTCGCAACGTGGATTGTTGGCCTGAGTACTGGGACTTGAAGCCTGTGCGCAAGATGGGTGACATCAACGATCCTAATAGTTTCGTTTACGAATACGAGCCAAAGGATGCTATCTCCCGCAATGGCTATCGCTTTGAGGATGGTAAAGTCAAGACAGCCTTCGTGGCAGAAAAATTAAATGTAGATGCACAGATTGAGTATTGTGTCAATCAGGCTAAGCGTTCTATGGAGGAGCTTTCTCCTGCAGACTACACTCGCATTCCTCGTAACATCGGTGCTGACGAAAATCATTGGAATCTGCGCGATGCAAAGACTGCTGAGGAATGGTGCAGTGGCTTCTGGCCAGGCATACTTTGGATGGTGGACGACACGCTCCACGCAAAAAGATACACCAAAGAGCTTGAATTTCTCGCCTATCAGAAAGTGTATGACCACGACCTTGGTTTCCAGATGATAGGAAGTTTTATGAAGGGGTATGAATGGCTGGACAAAACCCCAAACGAAAATTATGAATTGAAAGAGCATTACCGCAAGGTGTTTCTTGCTGCAGCCGACACTCTCGCAACTCTCTTCAATCCTCGTGTTGGTACAATGCTCTCATGGCCGAGAAACGTGGAGATGTTCAAGGGGCACAACACAATCATTGACAACATGATAAATCTCGAACTTCTGTTCTTTTCGGGTAAGAAGGAATTATATGACATTGCGGTGAACCATGCCGACACTACCATGCGATACCATTTCCGTCCCGACGGAACGGTGAACCATGTGGCTGTGTATGACCCTTTTAGTGGAAAGCATCTCTACAACTGTACCCATCAGGGGTTTGCAAACAATACGCTCTGGAGTCGTGGTCAGGCTTGGGCTATCTATGGCTACACGATGGTTTATCGCTATACTAATGAGCAGAGGTTCCTTGACTTCGCCCAAAAGGTTACCGATGTTATGCTTCGTCAACTTCCTGCTGATGGCATCCCTCTTTGGGATATGGGTGACCCGATGGCACCTCACACGTTCCGTGATGCAAGTGCAGCGGCTGTCATCGCCTGTGGTCTCATAGAACTGTCGGACTATGTTGGCGGCGAGAAAGGGAAGACGTACCTTGAACAGGCAGTAGCAATTCTCACAACGCTCTCATCGACTGAATATCAGTGTCGTGACAAGAAGCCTGCCTTTCTTCTTCACTCCGTGGGCAACATGCCTGCAGGAAGCGAGGTGGATGCGAGCATCAACTATGCCGACTATTACTATATTGAAGCGCTAAGACGGCTTAAATCTTTGAATTATTAATTGTCAATATGTTTGTTTAATTAGTATAAGTTTCGCTCCACTTGTTGGGGAGTTAAAGTGTAGTTAAAGAGAAGTTGAAGTGTTGTTAAAATGACAAATGTCTGTATATGGAAAACGTCCCATCAATTCCTCTTAAACTTCTAAAACAGAATGAGTTGCAAAATTATGAAAGTTGAATAAATTATTATTAGCTATGAAACCATATAAGTTTGAACCTTATCTCAAAACAACTATTTGGGGCGGTTATCAGATTGCGCCCTTCAAAGGTATTTATACAGCTCAGCCTAATATTGGAGAAAGCTGGGAAATTAGTGGTGTGAGCGGTCACGAAAGTGTGGCTATTCACCGTGGACTTGTGGATGATGTTGACGAGGGGCTTACTCTCACTCAGCTCATAGACAAGTACAAAGGCCTCCTCGTGGGTGAGTCGGTGTATCGCAAGTTTGGAAACAAGTTCCCGCTCTTGGTGAAGTTTATCGACTCTCGTCAAGACCTCTCCGTACAGGTCCATCCCGATGACAAGCTGGCTCAGAAGCGTCACTCATGCAACGGCAAGACAGAAATGTGGTATGTCATAAAGAGTGATGTGGGAAGTAAGATTTACGCAGGTCTCAACAAGAGCATCACCCCCGAAGAGTATGAGCAGCTTGCTACTGCAGAGCCTGTGGCTGGAAGGAGTCCGATGCAGGATGTCATTGTGGCTCACGAAGCTCACGAGGGCGACCTGTATTTCCTTCCTGCAGGTCGTCTTCACGCCATAGGCGCAGGCAATTTTCTTGCTGAGATTCAGCAAACAAGCGACATAACATATAGGGTGTATGATTTCGGCCGTAAGGATGTGCATGGTAACCCTCGTGAACTCCATATTGAACAGGCAAAGGAAGCTATTGACTATCAAGTGTGGCCAGAGTATCGCACCAGCTACGACAGCACAAAGCCTACGAGCCAGCTTATCAGCTGTCCGTATTTTACTGTGCATAGAGTTGTGGTGCAGGTTGCTCAGCAGATTGATTTCAAGTGCGACTCGTTCGTCATCGTTGTCTGTCTTTGGGGAGAGGCAAACATCAACGGCATCTCCATCCATCAAGGAGAAACGATACTCGTACCAGCATGTGAGAATGTGCTTTACATATTTGGCAACGCCACATTCCTGACTGCAACTTTATAAAATGTCATACATGAAAAGAACACTCATTACAATCTTCACCCTGCTGCTGACCATCATCACGGCATCGGCTCAGATTCTCTTCAGCGACTACAGCGACCCAGATGTGTGCAAGGGCAAGGATGGTGGCTATTGGCTCACCGCTTCTTCCTTCCAGTGCGCTCCTGGTCTGCCTATCCTTTACAGCGAGAACCTTCGTGACTGGACTTTAGTGAACTACGCTATCGACTCTGTTCCTCTTCCAGAAGGGCAGCAACGTTCATGCAAATTCGAGAGTGGTGCGCCTCAGGCAGGCGAAGGTGTGCCACATGGATGCGGTGTGTGGGCTCCAAGCATCAGGCTTCATGGCGACACATATTATATCTATTGGGGCGACCCCGACTATGGTGTTTGGATGACAAAGACACGTGATCCTCGCGGCAAGTGGGACGAACCTGTGCTTGTGCTGCCAGCCAAGGGGGTCATCGACACTACACCGCTATGGGATGAGGATGGTCGTGTGTATCTTGTTAACGGATGGGCAGCCAGCCGATGTGGGTTCAACAGCGTGCTGACTGTACGCGAGTTGAGTGCTGACGGCACTCGTGTAATTAGTGCCCCTATGATGGTGTACGATGGTCAGTTGGAAGGCAACCATACTGTTGAGGGGCCTAAGTTCTACAAGCACGACGGCATGTATTATATTCTTGCTCCTGCAGGCGGAGTGGAGAAGGGGTGGCAGATAGCGCTCCGAAGCAAGAATGTATATGGACCTTACGAAAGCTGTAAGGTCTTCAATTACAATGGTATTCACCAAGGCGGTCTCATCGATGATGCCTTCATTGCTTTCAAGGAGTGTGCCGCCTACGGACGAGTGCTTCATCGCCTTGACGTGAAATGGAAGGATGGTTGGCCAATGATGTCGCAAAGCAAACTTGACAAGCCTGCAGGGCTGTCTGTCAGCGCATCTGAGCGACAGCGCTACCAGTGGCACAGCAACTACCGTGACACTTTTGGCTTTCCAACCTCAAAGGGCATGCGTATCTATGGCTTTAATCTGCCAAAAGGCTATACCAACTGTTGGGAAGTGCCAAACCTTTACCTCAAGAAGTTCGAGGGCGAGACTTTTTCCGACACATTGAATATTGTCATCACAGCTTCTTCCGAAGGACATGAGTCGGGTGTGATTGTTATGGGCAGAGACTATTGTCGTTTGTCTGCTCAATACAAAGACGGTAACTTCCACCTTCGTCAGATAATATGCAAGAATGCCGACAAGGGCAAGAATGAATTGCCTGCCGAAGACATAGCTGTGATTCCTGCACGTAAGTATAACGCTGGTGCACGCGATAACTACGAATGCCGTCTTTCTGTGATTGTCAAGTGCGACAGGGATGCTATATGCTCATTTGCCTATAGCGACAATGGGAGTACGTTCACCATGCTTCCTGCGCGCTTCCAAGCTCGCGAAGGCAAATGGATTGGCGCTAAGTATGGAATCTTCAGTCTTTCGAGCGAAGAGGTGAGAAAGGGCTGGTGCGAGATAAGCTTTGGAGAATAGAATAAACGAATAATCAAAACCCACAATATGAAAAAACTACTACTTTCTCTTGTATGCGTTCTCTCTATAAGCGTTATGCATGCACAGCAGGATCGCGGATTTATCCATCCTGGCGGTATTCACACTCAGGCGGACTTTGACCGAGTGAGACAACAGCTTGCAGATGGCGACGCTAAAGTCACTCAGGCTTATAGCGTGCTCAAGTCTGCAGCCTACGCGCAGTCATCTGCAGGCACCAGCCCTGTCGAAACTATCATTCGCGGTGGAGGTAATGGTGAGAATTACATCAATGCTGCCCGTGGGGCTGCCATAGCCTACCAGAATGCACTTCGCTGGAAGATAGAGGACAACAAAGCTTGTGCCAATCATGCGGTGCAGGTGCTCATGCAATGGTGCAATACCACCAAATCAATAACTGGCAACAGCGACGCTAAGCTTGCCTTTGGACTCTATGGCTACGAGTTCGCGCAGGCAGCAGAGTTGATGCGCGATTACGAAGGATGGAAGCGAGAAGATTTTGCTAAGTTTCAGAAGTGGATGCTCGAAGTGTGGTATCCTGGCTGTATCAGCTTCTTGCGTGACCGCAACGGCACATGGGAGAACTCAGGGAAGTGGTGGCAGGCTCCGGGACACTACTGGAGCAACTGGGGTTTGTGCAACGCCTTGGCAGTCATCAGTATAGGTGTGCTTTGTGATGACGTGTTCATCTACAATCAAGGTATGTCGTTTATCAAGTACGACCAATGTGGCACATTCAAGGATCCACGTACAGCCAACCCAATCCTTAATGACGGTCTCACTGAATTCTGGGGTAACCTCATCGTAACTACAACTGCCTGGGATAAAGAGACAGGAGCTTACGGCAAGGTCGGTCAGATGAACGAGAGCGGGCGCGACACAGGTCATGCGGCTATGGCGCTTGGTCTCGCCATCGACATAGCTCATCTGGGATGGAACCAAGGTGACGATCTTTTTGCCTATATGGATCACCGTCTCGCGGCAGGCATCGAATATGTTGCTGCACAGACGCAGAGTGTAGCTGACCTTCCTTGGACAAACTACCATTACGGTTCAAGCGGCTATTATTATTCCGACAGTCGCGCCTGGCTCATGACGGAACCAGCCCTTGGCACTCAGATGCGGCCTTACTGGGGCGCTGTCATTGGTCATTATTGCGGAATAAAGGGTGTGACAATGCCTTTCTCGGAGAAGGCTTACAAGGACATGGGCATCGATGCAGGTGGACAAGGCTCAACTTCTGGCGGTTATGACCATCTTGGCTACTCTGTGCTGATGAACACCTACAACCATGGTGACAACGGCATCTACAACCCGAACCCTCCAACAGAACTCTCTCCAAAGATATCTTGCGGAGGCAAAATATACAAGCAGAATGATCTTGGCGGACTAACCAACACCTATCAGACCACAGCAGTAAATAAGCGAGGTTTGGCTGCTGGCACAGAAGTCACCCTCTCTCCTCAGCTTCCTGATGGTGAGGAAGATACCGGAAAGTGGCAGTGGAGCACAGGCGAGACATCTCGTGAGATAACCGTCACAGCCAACAGTTCATACATCTATCGCGTCAGCTATACCAACGCCTCAGGCGCTGTAAGCCAGCTCTGCTTCCCTATAGCAGTCTTGGGCGACTGCCACGAGAGTGATGTGACACAGAGCTATACCTATTCAGGCATGACAGTCAACGACAGCATCATCGTGGTGAAGACCGGTGCTTCTGTCACGCTCAAGGTTGATTGCAAAGAAGGATGGGGCAACTACATTTGGGACAATGGCAAGACTGGGCAATCTGTCACCGTCAGTAGTATAAAGCAGAATCAGACCATACGCGGATGCTTCCAAAACCAAGGAGGACAAAAGACTTGGCGCACTTTCCATATCTATGTCAATGACATCGAGACAGAATCATCGCATTTCGTGGATAATGGCAGCTACCGCATCCGCCTTGCAGACAACGACACATACCTCACCAACCAGGGCGGCATGCTGTCTTTCCTTCCATTAGACGAATCGAAGCCTGCTGCGCAGTTGTGGTACATTGAGCATCCTGGCACTACTGCAAAATACAGTCTCATGTCGCATGCTGACTCACTCTTTGTTAAGAAGGATGGCACAATGTCGAAGATAAAACTGCGCAATTTTACCGCAACCTTCGCCCAAGGCTCCGAATGCTTCATCATTGGCAATACCGACAACGCTTATTGGTGGGTGAATAATGAAGGAACAATCACCTTCAATGGTGTCAAACAGCTCTATTCATACCCATTTGAACTCATCCCAACTGACTACGAGACTTCTGTCGGCACTTCATTAACGACAGATTCAGCAGCTGAGATGTACTATACGCTCGATGGAGTCCGCATCGCCTCTCCAAAACGGGGAATCACTATTGTCCGCATGTGCGATGGCAAAGTAAAGAAAGTTGTGACGAAATAGAAACTTTCGCTTTGCAACTTGCTTAGTTTGGGTGGTTAAAGGGTAGTTAAAAAGGAGTTATCGCTTCGCTCGGAGTTAAAGAGACGTTTGCCATATACGGACATTTGTCCCTTTAACCACTCTTTAACTACCCTTTAACTTAACAACAAGAGGAGTTCTTTCTATTTTTTTCTGAACACCAGCCATGGGATGACGCCTTTCCATTTCTTATGTGGATAATTCTCTGGGGAACCGATGTCATGGCGAACGCCGTCTGCTGTGCGGTAGAAGCAGTAGTCTGTGCCGCCAGTGATGTAGATGGCATCGGTAAAGCCATATTCGCGGAGGGCGTCAGCAAAGTCCCATAGGGTTTCTTTGTTGAGTGTCTCTATATAATAATATGTGTCATTGATGCGTCCGAGTCCTCTTCGTTCCACTTTGCCATGCAGGTAGAAACGGTTTGGAATAATACCGTTGCTGACAAGAATGAACTGGCGGAAAAAGCTTCCTCCCTGTTCTTGCACGAAATCCTTTACGTCTTCGCTGGGTGAGACACCCACCACCATGTTGTTGCCCAGCATGGCGCAATATCCAATGCGGCTCAAGTCACTCTGCATCTCCTTGCCGTTCATGACGAGCGAGCCTATGTAGTTGCCATCTGCGGTGTGGTCAGCAGATCTGCTGTAAAGATACACAGATTTGTCCAGTGTATCAGGCTCTTCGAGAGAGAGTTCGGCACGAAGTCCTCGCATTTCGTATAAGTTGAGGCCAACTCCGAGAATGGTGTCAGAAGTCAGTACCACCTCTGACTGCACTTCATTTAAGGTCTGCGTTTTGAGCTTTTCTATATTCTGTGCAGGAGTGCATGAGATTGGTATTCCTATGTTTGTGTGCCTGTTGTAGATGAATACCGCAATGCCAGCTCCTGTCATTGCCACGAAGAAAATTATTGCGATAATCAGCATCGCTATTTTTGACCTTCTGCCATAAGACAGCTTAGGTGTCTCTGCATCGGAAATCAGACTATCATCTTCCCGCTCAATGAAGATGACAGGTGTCTCTTCGTTTTCTTCGGAGATATGGCTGAAATCCACCCTTTGACTTTCGAAAGCCAAGTGGCGTTCATCAATATATCTGGTATTGTCGTTAGTTTTCATCTTCTGTTCCTCCTTTCTCTCTTTCCATAGTTGCTTTTAGCTCAGCAAGTGCATCTTTTGATGCTTTGAGTGTGAATTCTCCTCTAAGGTCTTTGCCGCTGAGCACCAATTTCTGTTCTACGAGGTTTATAATGTAGATGTATTTTTTGTTGACAATCAGGCTTCTTCCAACTCGTACAAACATATTCTTGTGCAGTTGTTGAAATGTCTCGTTGAAGAAGTGCAGCTTGAAAGTCATCTTGTGACTTTTCCCGCTGAAAAGATAAAGGTCAGAGTAGTTGCCGTCTGCTTGTACATAGGCAATCTCGTCAGTTCTTACCCTTACCAGCTCTGATTGTGTGGCGATTTTAATCCATTCCATATATGGGCGTTCTTAAGAAGTGTTCAAAATATGTTATTCGTATTTCGCAAACTTGCTAAGTTTAGGAAATGAAAATTATCGAATATAAGCACTTTTTTAGCCCTATATAGGAATGTGCCTATGCTGTCTTGCAGCATTAAGGCTAATTCCTGCATAAATAATGCAGGTTAGGATGCGGCACCTTCTGCTTTTTATAGATGCTTATAACATACTTTTCTGTCGATAATAATTTGTTGTCAAAGTTACGCATAAATGTTGATTGTTATCTGCATTTCCTGTTGGAAAAATATTATAATATCAAAAAAAACTCTTTTTGTCTCGTTTTCGTCATTGATTCCTAATGCAATGAGAAAAGAATATGGCAGAGTGTGATGCAAAGTTACTTATCTTTTATGTAGGCGGACAAAAAAATAATACCCGTTGTATGAACCACCTTAATTTTTGTGTGAATTTTTATTTGCCGCATTTTCTGGATTTTGTTTGCTGCGTTGTAACAAATGTAACATGCTCGCTGTAACATGTGCAACACACAGCGTGTTACACTTGTAACACACCGCATGTTACACTTGTAACACGCTGTATGCTAATTTGTGTAACAAATAACGGACTGTATGGTACTGTATGGTACTGGTTTTAGTTGACACATTCATTAGTTAATACTGCTCAGGTTGACACTTGCCTTGAATGCGTCCTGATTTAGTTGACAGTGCTCCGCGGTTAGCAGACATTCTGTCAGCGGCTCGTATTCTATTTTCTGCTGATTTCATAAGAAATGAGGATGGGATAGGTGACTGTTCACGGAGTTTGATTGCGAATGTTGATTGTTTGGAATAAATAGTGTACAATATAAGAAAAATGTAGTTAAAAGTTAAAAAGTGTTTTGTTACATTTGAAAAAATATATACTTTTGCAAGAAATTTAAAATGAAGTGTTAACAATACTTAGTTTTCTGTAAAAACAGAATACCGACATGAAAAGCACAGGGGCGTGTCAGTAAAATTATTGAGAAAGTAAGAAGCACACCTTTGTACAATAGAAGCTGTGAAACACTCATTATATAAGTATAGATTATAAAAAAAGTGAACAGAGAAAAAGACATAGTAAGGCAATGTGTTTGCATATTAATTGTTTTTATGCAAATGGTGGTTGCTGTAAAAGCGACAGCACAGATTATGCCCGATTCTATGTTTCTCAAAAACTCAAGGCCAGTCATCTTTAAAGTCAATAAGACATACGTACAGAAAAATGACTCCATTTGGATAGTTGACTCACTTCTTCCAGCACTTAAAGCCGTAGGTCCTACAGGTGTACTTGTCGGTAGGTCTGCTGCTTCACCAGAAGGCCCATTTTTAAATAATGTGAGACTTGCTAAGGGACGTCGTGATTCTGCATTCAAATATCTTAAGGCTAACGGCTTTGATGTGACAAAGATATTATTCAACGCCATTCCTGAGGATTATGTGTTGCTGAAATATATGATGAAGCAGGCAAATGACCCTGACTATGAGAGGGTGCGCCAGTTGGTAGATGAATATGATGGAAAGTATGATATAATCAAGAGCCGCCTTCAGAAGCTTGACGGCGGAAAGTTGTGGGATCGACTTTTGAAGCAATATTATCCTGAGCTGCGTGCGGTGCGCATCATGGTTGCTGACAGACGTGACTTGTTCAGCATGCCATCAGATTTGATTGTTCCTCCTGTGGACTTTAAGAACGAGCGAATTGTCATGGATAAGGTGCCAAAGATTGATGCTGATGAGCCTGTTGTTCCAGAAGATGATTACAGACGAGAAATGCTGTCAATCAAGACAAACTTCCTGGAGTGGGGCGCATACGTTCCTCAGTATGGTCAGTGTCCTATACCTAATGTCTCTCTCGAATATTATCCGAGTCACGGACATTTCACTTATGGTGCGTCATTTGACTGCCCATGGTGGATAGGAAACACTACAAACCACAAGTATTTTGAGTTGCGCAATTATACGATTGAGAGCCGTTTCTATCTGCGACTTAGTGATTTGAGTTATGTGGATCATAAGGCTGCATTCCAGAAATTGTACTTCTCTGCTTATACAAACGCATTCCTTTACCAGCTTGGATTTAATGCAAAGAAGGGATGGGTCGGCGAAGGTTTAGGTGCAGGTCTTGGACTTGGCTATGTCATGCCGTTAGGTCGCAGCCAGCACTGGCGACTTGAATTTGGCGCCACATTTGGTTTCTTTGTAACAAAGCATGACCCATTTGTTTATGGATGTCCTGTTGAAAATATCGAAGACGGATTGTATTACTATAATTATACAGGAGATGCCGATTTGTTCAAAGAGCGTCAGCACCGCTTTGTATGGGTAGGTCCAACACGTGTTGGCATCAGTCTTACTTATGACTTGCTTTATCGCAAGAGAAAGGGGGTGCGTAATGGATTATAAGCGTATAATGAAATTGGCAGTAATCATGGCCGTGGCTTTGCAGTCGGTTCTTGTCTGCTTCACTTCATGTGAGCGAGTGCCACCGTTGCATCTCCACCGTGACCGCCATGTTGAGGTTGTAATGCCGATCGTAAACCTTGACCTCTCTGTCTATTGGGACTATTATGTTGAATTGGAGGAAGACTGGAGAGCGCAGTGGACATACGGATGGGATGACACAGACAGGAAGCTCTTTGGCGAGATTGGATACACCATGCCAGAGGAGTTTGAAATACGCCGTTACTATTTAGGCTACGAAACGAATAAGAAGCATAATACTGTTGACAAGTTCCATATTGTTGGCAATAGACTTCGTACAGTATATGATTTCGGGTATTATGACATTCTTGCATGGAACGACATCTATGCGCCTGAAGGTATCCAGAGTGTTGTGATTGATGAGGAGACATCGCTCGACGAGGTTACAGCTTTCACGAATTCGACACTTTCTCCAGCCATTAAGGAATTAAGGGTGAAGTCAAAATACCCTAATTCGTTCTATCAGCCAGAGGAGTTCTTTGCCGGGTATGAGAGAAATATCTATGTCTCAGACAATTTTGAGGATTACGACTATTTTGATGAGGCAACCAACACATACTATAAGAATCTGACAATGGAGATTCATCCTCTCACTTATATCTACCTCACACAGGTGAGACTTCACAACAACAGGGGCAGAATAGACGGAGTGGCAGGTGAGGCAAACCTCAGCGGAATGGCGCGAAGCGTGACGCTCAACAACGGAATGGCAGGGTCGGATGCAATCTCAGTCCATTATAATGTTCGCTTCAAGCGTTCATGCCGAATTCAGAATACAGGCGAGATGGTGGATGTGGCAGGAGGACGTTGTCTTACCTTCGGAATCCCTAACCAGAACTCTTCGCGTGTGATGCGAGCATCAGAAGTTAAGGATGATGTAAGGCACTATATGGATGTCAACTTCATCTTCAACAATGGTAAAGACTCAACATTCGTGTTTGATGTTACAGATCAGGTGCGCAAATTCTACAAAGGAGGAGTCTTGACTGTCGATCTTGATGTTGATTCTGTAAAAATCCCTACCATTTCTCATGGTTCAGGTTTTAATGCTGAAGTCGAAGATTATGAAATGGAGGAGATTGAATTTGAAATGTAAATTAGAGATAAATAAATAGGTGACAATAATTTAATAAAAAAATGCTTATGAAGAATTATTATTATTTAGCAGCTGCGCTTGTATTGGCAAGCTGTTCAAGTGACGAATTTATTGGCGATTCTTCTGGAAAGAAAGAGAGTGGAATGATTTCGTTCTCTCAGAGTGCAAAGAACATGACTCGTGCCACTAAGACTGGTTCTGATGCTGCCACTGAACTCGGTGGTCAGTTTACAGTTATGGGTACAAAGGGCGAGTATGTTGGGGATAAGATTGCTCAGACTAAAGTATTCGACAACTACAAGGTAAAGTACACAGCAGGTTCTGCTTACTCTACAGAGTCAAACACAGCAGGTTGGGAATATGTAGGTGTTGTTTCTGGTCAGTCTATCAAGTATTGGGACTACAGCGCAGACCACTATGACTTCATCGCAGTAAGTGGTGCAACAGCAACAGCTATCACTCCTGCAACAGCAACTTACTCTGTAGGTGGTGCTTACACTTTCACAGGAAATGCAAAGATTGCTGATATGGTGACTGTTAAGCCAGCAGACTATAACAAGACAGTCACTCTTACATTCAAGAACTCTGGTTCACAGGTTCGCCTCGGTTTCTATGAGACAATTCCTGGCTATTCAGTAAAGAACATCGTCTTCTATGAGGATTTCTCTTCTGTTAATGGTACAAATACAGATGCTAAGCTTATCTCATCTACTGACAACATCGTGACTGGTGGTGAGTACTTGGTATATTTCCCAGTAGTTAATGACCCTTCAAATCCTGAGAATAATAAGGCTAAGGTTATCGCTTCTACTTCAGGTGGCGGTGCTGCTGGTCATATCCAGAATTTGGGTGCTATCACTTATAACTCAGGTCTTCTCGGCACTACATCAAGCACAGCATCTTTCACAGACTATGCTGGTGTATCTTCTAACGAAGGCAATGCTTCTTCTCTCTCTATCCGTATTGACTATACTCTCGTATCAGATGACGGTTCTGGTGAGGAAATCAAGGTAAGCAACGCTCGTGCTGTCGTTCCTGTTCAGTATGCTGAGTGGAAGACAAACTACGCTTACACTTACCTCTTCAAGCTTTCTCCAAACACTAACGGTACAACAGGTGGTATGAACCCTGGTACTCCAGGTGATGACGGTGGTACTCCAGACGATCCATCTGACGACACTCCAGAGGTACCTGCAACTCCAGACGATCCAGAAGGACTCTTTGCAATCACATTCGATGCAGTAGTAGAGAGCGAAATCGCTGGTTTCCAGGAGACTGTTACTACAGTTGCTACTCCATCTGTAACTTCTTATCAGGAAGGCGTAGTTGTTACTGCAGGTAGTGAGTATGATGCTACAAAGGATATCTATGTAATGATTGACGGCGTCACAGATATGGCTAATGCTAAGGTTTATGAGGTTTCTGCAGCTAATGCTACTGAGGCTGATGTTATTGACGCTCTCAACATCACTCCTGCAGCTATTACACTCACAGAGGTTACTTCTGCTATCGATGCTACAGTAACTGCAATTCCAACAGCAGGTAGTGATGTTACTGTTACAGCAGGTGAAGCTGCTAAGATTGCTGCTGGTAAACTTACTTCAGGCAAGTCTTACGTAGTAGTATATGAGACAAAGGCTGGCACACCAGCAACAAAGTATGTTGAGGTTGCTGTAACATTAGGTTCTTCTGTTGAAGGATTCTTCACAACAACTGACGGCATAAGCTTCACAGCTTGTGGTGCTACTGATGTTGCTGTTGCTGATATGCACTACTACAAGAAGGTTACTATCTCTGACGGCGAGTACGCTGTAAAGGTTATCAAGATTCAGTAATCTGTTGAATCCCACATATTGACATCTCTCCCTCCCGCAAAGTCGGGAGGGAGCAGATGTAATATTTAATTTTTTTTTACGCGCGTATGCGTATATAATGTAGGTTCTTAGAAAACAATTAGACAAAGCAAGAAGGTCACATAACTCTTGTGTGAATTCTTGTGATGTAACTTAATAGCTTACAAGTGAAACGATTTCTATTTTACATATCACTCAGTGTTCTCTGTGCTTGTTCAAGTTCAGACGATGATATTATCCCAGACGTTCAAGGACAGGGTAAGCCAATATCTTTCTCTGTTGATGTTCAGGCTGAAGAAAACATAATGACTCGAGCTGCATCAATGCCGCTTGCCCATGATTTTATCGTGTTTGGCTTTAAGACAGTAGGCGGTGCAAACCAGTGTGTGTTTGACGGATATACGGTGAAGTATGATGGAAAAGATATGACAGGTATTACCCCATATTCGTATGAGGGTGGTACTTCTTTTTATGGTGTCAAACAAGAACAAAAGTTCTGGGATTATTCTGCTGATGAGTATCGTTTTTGGTCATTTGTCTCAAACGGTGTTAGTGTTGATGTTTCTTCAGATAAATCAAAAATTAAAATCGGTTCTTCTGATACACCAATGAGTTCTATGGAACATATCTACGTTTCGGAGGTTAGCTGCGTCAATAGCGCAGACTATCGTAACATAGTGAATATGACTTTCAAGCGTTTATGTGCAAAGGTAGAGCTTAGATTTTACACAAATATTCCTCTTGCCGGCGATGAAGATGTTGTTAATCTCACAAATATACGTTTTTCACCAAGCAATGGTGATAAGATAGCAGCAAAGGGCCCGGTAAGTATTGACTATCCTCTCACAGGGGATCCTAAAGCGAAAATTACGTGGCCTGCGGGCACACTCCAATATATGGCATTCGATGATGTTGTGCTTCATAACACAAACATTTCATCCAACTCTTCCGCCATTGCAAAACCATCTGAGGCGACAGGGGCTGACGTGAATGTTTATACGGTTTATCCGTTTAACGGCTCAACTTCTTTCACACTTCAACTAAGGCAGGACGGTGAGTACAAAACAGCATCGGTGCCAGCTGTCTATAACAATTGGAAAGCAAACTATAAATACGTCTATCTTTTTAAGATAGGAGAGGGACTTGAACCTGTCCTTTACGACGTAAAGGTTGAGCCTTGGATTCAGGGCGGACATCAAGAGCTTGAATTTAAGAATTGGTGATGATAAGGTGACAGACGCTAATACCAATGCAGGGTTAAACAATCATTGAACAGGAAATACACAGACTATGAAACTGACATATTTATATATATTAAGCGCTATGCTCGTGGGTTTATGCATATCATCATGTTCTGATGATATGCATGATGAGTCTATAGACAATCGTACATTGTCATTTGCCGTTTCATCTTCATGGGTTGATGGCAAGTCGCTATCTACGCGTGCTTATTCTGATGAACTTATGGGAACGGGCAATATAGCAGTCTCTTATGAGAACTTCCCTCAGCGTGTTGCTGTTCAAGTGGATCGCGATGGAAAAAATCTGTTAGAGCCATTCTTTATTTCTAAGTTGAATGCGATGACAGAGTGCGAGAATCATTCAACTTATTATTTGTATGACGCGCAAGGAGTAAATACTCACTTTTATGTTGACCACCTGGGAGATAATTATGATTTCTATGCATGGGCAACTCTTGACGGTGAGCCAAGTCCGGGAGCTTCTACAACAGTATCGAATCCAAAGTTATGGAAGAATATTCCTGCATTTGGATTCTGTGACTATCTGTACAGCCGTAAAGCTCCTATAGATATAGCGTCAGACAATAAGTCAGCGCATGTCCTTTTTGACTTAAAGCACTACACAGCAATGCTGCGTCTCTTCTATGGCTACAGTTCAAAGTATGCAAAGGTGCGTAACATCGTATTGCGCCAAGTTAAGATAAGCAGTCTTAATGGCACGAAGAAGGTAAATACATTGGACTTGGCAGAAAGAGCCCGCTTCACAACTATCGATGGTGCTCCTGGTTTCCGTCTTTCTACATCCTCTAAGGCATTCGGATACTTGTATGTCAATCCAGATAACGATAAGATTCTGGTATCGACTAAGTTGTTGCTGGAGTGTACATACGACATATATGATGATGAGGCATTTGACTCTGACGGCAATCCAATAGCGGATGACATCAGCGCTCATCGCACACGTAAGAATGTGACAGCTGTGTCATCGGCATTCACATTGAAGAGTGCATCTATCACTAAGCTTGAGTCTGGTAAGTATTATGACCTAAGCGTCACTATCAATCCAGATTACCTGTATGTGCTCTCCGAGCATGATGACAAGGCTGTGACGGTGAAGTAGCGGACAATAAAGTCCCCCTCAAAAATAGAAATTAAACAACAAAAGACAATGAATATACGTCGCACATATATGAATAGATTGATAGCTCTCCTTACCATCGTTATGATGGGAGTGGGCTCTGCTATGGCAGATACTTGGGATGGAACTATTGCAAGTAATGGCAACAATAAGTTTGCTGAGAATGGTATCACTTTGAAGACTCCTGGTCAAGCAAACTCTGCAACCAATCCATATACTATTGACAACGCCAAGGAGTTTGCTTACTTCATACGTATTGTTAATCAGGAATGGACGGGTAGAGCTTCTGGTTATTACTGGTTACTTACTACCGATATTGATCTTAACAATATTGAGTGGGCACCTGGCTCAAACTCTGGAAAAGCATTCCAAGGACACTTTGATGGTGGTGGTCATACCATTAAGAATGTGTCTTTAAATGTTACGACCAATAGCAACTATGGTCTCTTTCCAACAATTCAAGGCGCAAGTGCTACAAATCGTGCCGAGGTAAAGAACTTGAAGATTGATGGTGTTAAATTCGTGTCTGCAGCATCACGTGCTGGTAACACTCGCCTTGGCGGCTTGGCAGGTTATGCCAAGCAGGCTGATATATCAAACATTGAGGTAAAGAATGTTACTTTCACTTATACCAATACTACTACAGGTAATAACCAAATGGGTGGTATTATTGGTTGTGCAGATACCTATACGTCGATTGATTCATCAAAGGTGGATAATGTAAAAGCTACATATTCCAGTGATGTTAAAAACCTTTATGTGGGAGGTTTGGTAGGCTATTATTCAGGTGACAAACTAAGCATACAGCGAGATTCTGTCAGCAATGTCTCTATTACGACTGATGGCGTTAATGATGGTATGCGTCTTGCTGGTTTTATCGGTTACGCAGAGGCTAACGGTACAACGGATAAGATTCGCATACTTTATAATGCTGTTTCAAAAGTTGAGGTTACAGCCAAAGGTAATAATGCAAATAATGCGTCCTATATCGGTGGCTTTATCGGTCAAGCTAAGGGTAAGGCTTCCCCTAATAACCGCATACTCATTCAAGGTAATACCGTTACTAAGCCAACTGTTACCATGAATGGTGATGTTAATAAAGCCTTCTATGAGGGTGGTTTCCTTGGCTATGCTGATACTAATGCCGATGTCTTTAATAATAAGGTTGATACGGCAAAGGTTACTATTGCAGGCAACATTAATGCGGAGACATACGTAGGTGGCGCTGTTGGACGTCAGGCTGGATACAATACCATTGACGGTATGATTGTTAGTGGCGGTTCTATCTCTGGTCCTTCTACAAGCAAGGTTGTCAAGAATAGTGTGGTCTTCTTTGTCGGTGGTTTCATTGGTCAGATGAATAGTTCTGGTACAGCAAATTACCAGCCTGACAAGTTCATGAACATTGCAGTGACAGGCATAGATATCAATCTCGCTAATTATGTGCCGGGCGGCATCATTAAAAATCATAAGTTTGCAGTTGGTGGTATTGCTGGATGTGTCAATGCTCCGAATAAAGATTCCAACGGCTTTTGCGGTATGCCTGAGAACCTTATCTTCAAGGGCGGTAAAATTTATGCTCCATGGGCTTCTACCAGTCCTACGGTGTCTAACTTCAATGCAAGCAACCCTGGACATAATACTATGACCACAGAGGTAATCACTTCCATAGATGCTTTGGATGCGAGCAGGGTAAGGTCGTGGTACTATAGTGACTACAAGCTCGGACTATCAGCGGAGTTTCTGGGCTCCAGCTCAGTAATAGCATATAATGTGGCACCTGCAAAGGACAAGTTCCGTAAGAACTATAGTGTGTCACCTAAAAAGGAGAATGGTATCAGTTATATTACTGTTAAGAACACTACTTTCCTTCGTCAGAACCGCTATCAGGATAGTGAGCGTGACTCTTGGACTGTTCTTCATTGGACAAAAACTGCTGGTTATAGTGCTTCAGGTGTAGGTGTTGAACACTTTACAAATGAGGAGCAGCCTATGTATCCTTATCAGAGTGATAATACTACTTCTGGCAATCTAAAGGATTACCCATACTACATGTACTTCTATCAGGGTGTTGCTAATGCTACATATACTACTGCTGCAGTTTCTGATAAGATTATTGCAGGTATAGAAGGTAACTTCAAGGAGGCACAGAAGGAAAAGCCGCTTGTTCTTACCATTTCCTGTGACAAAGAGAAAGAGCGTGGTTTTGATAATCGCACTATCTCTGTCAAGGCTATGCTCGGTGAAACGGATATGACAAGTAGCTATACATACCAGTGGTATGTTGACGGAAAGGCTAAGACAACAAAGACTTCATTCTCTCTTAGACCTCATTGGAAGAATGGACAGGGTATAACTCTCAATGCTTTGAAAGACGGTGTTGTTGTAGCAACTGCTACTTACACACTCAGACCTGGAGTGATGAAGACGAAAAAAAATGACGATATTGTTGGTGGAAATATTGCATGTACAAAAGACTTTGTTCTGACAACTGAAAGTGCTACTCGAGGAACAAAAGATAATCCATATATTATTGATTGTGATGAGGCTTTACGTCAGTGGTCATACCTCTCTTCTGGAACGTCTATTCGTTGGGAAGGAATAGGAGTGCCTGTCGATGCTAGTGGAAATGGTTCAAATCAGACACGATATCACTACAACCGTGCTTATTATGAGTTGAGTAAGGATATCACTATGTCGAATACAGATTTTGTGCCAATTTCGCATGTGGGGTATGGTAGTGATGGTTCATGGGGATCATACTCTAATAACTTTATCTTCCAAGGTCATTTCGATGGTAAGCTGCATGCGATAAAGAATCTCCACATAAAATGGGGCGCTGGTCAGTATAATGGCAATGATGCTAATATCTATTATGGACTTTTTGGTGCTGTAGGTCACTCTGCAGCTACGGCGAAGTGGGGAGATGGCACAACAACAAGCAACACAGTAGTCAAGAATCTTGTGATAGATGGTGCTGTGCTTACTCATGATGTCAATAATACCACGTTCTCATACAAGAAAGACTATAAGCATATTACAGCAGATAACTATAATAACTGTATGGTTGGTGTGCTTGCTGGTATGGTCGTTTCAAATACTACTATTCAGAATATCGAAATCCGTAATTCAAAGATTACAGATGAAGGTTCTGAAGAGTATAGTCTTGCAACAAAGGGTCTATATGTCGGCGGTGCAATCGGTTCTGTGCAGTACGCATACAATACAATCAGTACGCTTCCTGTTAAACTTACTATTGATCATATCGCTGCTAATGTCAATATCTCACTGAAAAATCCGGTATTCCAGAGTAGCTCTGCCATAAATCAGATTTGTCTGTTCAATGTGGGTGGTATCATCGGACGATTGATCACAACAAGTGGTACACAAGATCAAGTGCCGAATATAATGCCTAAATATACACTCTTTTCGGGTGATGTAGTTGCGCCAAAGGCTTGGGTGAGCCCAGTGTTGGCATCATTGAGATATAACAGCAATCAGAAGCTTGATAATAACTTTTCATACTTTTCAAAGCAGTGGGAAGGTAACAACAATGCTGCAAATACTCAGTTGACAATCACCAATGCACATTATTATAATTATAGCATAGATGGTAAACTGATTACAGAGCTCTATCCTGAGAATAAATGTGCATGGGAGGCTCGTTCTGTCACAGCTCATGCTGATGGAAACGGTACTAAAGAGACTTATACTCCAAAGATGTATCAGGGCGTGAACTACGGGGCAATCTGGGTAGATGCTGAAGGTAGTTCGCTCAAGACTCTCAATGAAAATAAAGTAGATGAAACTTACTGGACATGGGAGAAAGGCTTTGTTCACATGACAAAAACGCCAAGTCTTGATGCGTACCTCACATCAGTAGATAAAACTGATAGAACAGGCGTAGAGCTTACTGCAAACATGAGTGATGAAAGTACTGGTACTTATCGTTGGCAGGAAAGCTTTGACGGTGCTTCGTGGATTGACCTTGATGGTGAGACTTCTCAGATGTACCCGACTGCTTATGTAAATATGCCAAAGCTTATTGTTTCATATATTACAGTAGGCGGTAAGGAGTATCGTACGTTGCCATATTATGTCCATAGCAAAAATCTGACATTCAGTCCTTATCTGGAGTCTGAGGGTATTGATGAAAATGGTGACGAAGAAGATGACAAGTTCAGTTTTGAAGTCAAGTGGAAAAATGATGATGTTCCTAATAGCTCTTATGAAGTAATATACCAGTGGTGTAAGTCTGACGGCTTAACTCCGATAGAAGGTAAGACTTCCAACACTCTCGAACTTGACAAGGATGGATTGGATGAAGCTGGCGGTTCGGTATGGTGTGTGATTAAGATTAATTACATGGGTAGGGAAATTTCTAAGTTCTCTATCAGAAGTTACATTGACGCAACCGTTGTCTTCGTTGATGGTACTAATGGCATAGATAATACTGCAGGTTCTCGTGAACGTGGTTGGGCACCAGAGACTGCAGTGAAGACTATTGACCATGCTAATAGCCTGCTGAAATCTGCAGACGATGGTGGTACATGGGACAATAATATCATTGTTATCATGGGAACTTTGAATCCTAATGATTTTAGATTCCAGAGTAATGGAACTAATCCTGCCACTCTGACTGGTAAATGGAATGGTATAGATTATAATGGCGTTATTAAAATTGATGAGATTAAACCTACAGCAGGTGAGCATACACTAAACCTTTTTCGAACAATAGGTTCTGGTACCAACTGCTATGTTCTTGGTGATACGAAGTTTGAAAATCTCACGTTCTATGGAAAAAATGATAGTGGAAATAGTTTCATAGAATTACATGGCAGAGATGTAACTTTCGGAAAGGGATTGGTGATGAAGAATTTCAAGAATCTTAGTAAGGCGCATGGTAACATGGGCGAGAGTGAGAAAATTCCAGAACTAACAATTGTCTTTACAGCTACAAACCTTAGTAAGGAAGAAATTGATCTAATGGTAAATAGATCTACTCCACAGGTCGTGACTTTCCAGTCAGGCCACTATGGACGAATTTTGTCAGGACGTTTTACACAGAAATTCTTTTGGGGTAATTATGATGAGGGTAAAAGTAATTTCCTGAAAAATACTTCTTATTCTATCCTCGGTTCTGCAACGCGTCCTGTATGGGCAGTCGTTAATGTTGACATCGACGATGAAAATGAGATGACTGATGGTGGTAGTGTGACCTATACCCGAGACATCAACTCTATCATTGCTGGTCTTACCGATGGTTCTATGTATGGAGATTTTGAAGTCAATTTCCATGGCGGTAATATTTCTTATATAGTAGGTGCTAATCAGGGAAATGCTATGCGTAATGGAGAGGTGACATACACTCCTAAAGATGGCGAAGAGGGTACTTTTGGACAGTGGCCTAATGCGTCATTCTTTGGACGTTCTGTTATAAATGTAGAGCAAGACCCAAAACTTAAGAGTATAAATATAGGTCATCTATATGCAGGAGGATTGGGACGCGATGTTCAGGCTGCATCAACTTCACGTGCTCCTGTAGATATGTATCTGTATGGTCGTACAGAGGTGAACATCAAGAGTGGTACTATATCAGGTAATGTCTATGGCGGTGGTACAGGTGGCGTCATTGGCGTTAACCCTTGGGATGATCACATGCCTTACGCAACAAAAGAAGCTAATGATGGTACAAAAGCTATTATTGATGGTGTTCAGTATGGTTATAATCCTGCTTGGAGCAGTATGACAAAAGAATCTCCTTTGGCTAAGGTAGTATTGCATAACCGAAAAGCAACTGGTGATGGTTATGAGATAGATTCACTTGACCTGAGCAATTCATCGACTACTCTGAACATCTCTGGTGGTACTATCAATGGTAATGTTTATGGTGGTGGTTACGGAGAAGTGCCTGATATGCCTATTTTGTCTGCTATGCAGGGTATTGGCTCTGTATTTGGTACTTCTAACATAAATATTACTGGCGGTGTAATTGACGGCTCTGTATATGGAGGAAGTAGAGGATCAATAACTTATTACAATATAGGAAAAAATGCTTATGGTCAGTACATTAACCATATTGCGGAGATGAATGGTACCGTAAACCTCAGGATTACTGGTGATGAATATAATTATCCTACCATTAGAGGTAATATCTATGGTGCAGGTCAAGGCTTAGAGGCGGCTCCAAGAAAAGCGACAGATGCAGATGTTGAAGAAGGCAAGGCTGTCAATGTGGGAGATACATATACTGAGGAGTACCTGCGTATTGCTACTACTGGTAATAAGGAACTTCTGGGCGAAAATCATGAGACTAATGTTAATATCCTAATAGACCTTCCTGAGAATGCTCCATTCGATGGTAACATCTATGGAGGCGGTGAGTTTGGTGTTGTGGATGGTAACACGAATATTACAATCAAACGAGGTACATTCAATGGAAACATCTTTGGTGGCGGTAAGGGTAAGAATAATGATGATAACCGTAACAAGGCAAGGGTTAATGGTTCCACGAATGTTAAGATTGGTGATAAAATAATGCAATAAGATTTACAAGATATGAAGTACGGTAAACACATATTCTTGGGGCTTACACTGCTCCTGTCAGGAGTTGCTGATAACGCGATGTCACAGACTATTACCCTTAGAGGTAATGTCTATGGCGGTGGTGAGGTTGCACGAGTGGAAGGCAGTACAGCTGTTACTGTTCTTGATGCTGTTGTTCCTGAGTTTGATTCTGACACCTTGCTCAGTAGCCCGAAGTATTCTGTCTTCGGTGGTGGTCTTGGTAAGACTGCTATTGTGACAGGCAATACCTCGGTTGATGTCTCCTTTGACAAAAAGGGTAACAGCCTCTTTGAGGTTGTCGGAGGCGGTATGAACGGAAGTGTCGGCGGAACATGTAATGTGCATATCGGTGGTGTGAAAAGTTCTGCCATTTACAATGTTTATGGTGGTGGTTATTATGCGCCTGTCGGAAATACATCTCTTGTCATAACCAGCGGTAATATCACCAATGATGTATATGGAGGTGGTGTGATGGGTAGCGTCGTGGGTACAGGTGCTAACGATGGAACAGCTGCTACCAAAATCGGTATGCGTACAGCTGACGCTGATATCTCTATAAATGGTAATAAATACACTTTTGCTTCTCAGAAAAATCAGATTACGATAGGCGGAAATGTATATGGTGGAAACGATGTCAGCGGTTCTGTGGGTACAGCTCAGGTTGCTATCAATGGTGGTACTATCGGGCACGATGTATATGGTGCAGGTAATGGAAACCATCCTGGATATACCAATCCTGAGTATATGGAGTATAAGGACAGCGAGCATGATGATGTCTACGAACTTGTACATGGTGATACTCTCTATAAGTTCCGTCCTCGTACTACTAATGTGGATCTCAAGATAGCTGGTAATGAAGGTTCTGACTTTTTTGATGCCGCAACAGTAGATAAAGTTCGTATCCTTGGTCGCACTTTCGGTGGAGGAAACTCTTGTAATGTAGGTAACTGGAACGATGATGGCTCTTTCGATGGTTACGGAACTCTCAGTATTACTATCGGCAACCATGTTCAGCTTGGTACTCAGAGCGATTCGCATGAGGAGCCAAATGGTCTCTTCATGGGTTCTAACGGACAGTATCTCGTGACACAGCCAAAGCAGGACGACCCAGAAAAGGAGGAAAAAGAGAAATACTATCATTACTATTATGATAGTAGCTATAAGTCAGGCTTTGCCGATGGTGATGAAGAATCCTTCAAAGCTTTTGTTGACAATATCCTTACCTGGACGGATGATGTGCAGCTCAACTTTGCTGATGACGTTGAGGATGTGTGGATGAGCAACTTCGTGGGCGGTGGTTTCCGTGGTTCAATGAAGGCTAAGACTGCGTCAGGCAAGTTCCATTACAGTCTTCCAGAAGGTCTTACTGTGGCTAATACTGTGATTGGTGGAGCGTTTAATGCCAATGTTGATTATTTCAAGCCTGAGAGTACGGAGCCTACTTATAGCTTCAAGGGCGGTATTCTTGCTGCAGATGATGCTGATAGAGACAACCGTATTCATAGTGTCCATGCAGACCCGAGAAATGATGATGCAGAATATGCCACTTCATATTTCATGCCTTTGCAGAAAGAAGTACCAGATGCAGAGGATGAGGCTACAAGGGCAAAGCTTTACAATGCTAATAAGGAGAAGGCATTCGTCTATCTTGACCTGAAGTGCGCCCTCCATCCAGTCGGTATAAAAGGTGTAGGTGATGAGCATAGTGTGCAAGGAGGTAATGTTTATGGCGGCTGCTTTGAGTCAGGAAACATTGAGGGAGATACATGGGTTAACTATGGATGTTATCTGTCATCTCTCTGTGAGCAGGATCCATTGTACGATGTTTTCTTCAACAAGAAGAACAACCTCGGCATCTATGGTGAGGTGTCAGACCTTGACCGTAACAATGCATTGAATATTTTTGGAGCAGGATATGGTGCAGGCACTCGTTCAATGGGTGATGTGTATCTGTGCATACAGTCAATTGCCAGCCAGGCAACAGGAGACGATAATCCAAGTGCAAACTTCCCATATATTTTCAATGCTTTCGGCGGCTCTAACATGGGTACTGTGGCAGGTAATGTGAATGTCTATTATGATTCAGGTGTTCAGGGTACTTTGCTCGGCTCTCTCTATGGTGGAGGATATAAGGGAAAGATTGATGGAAATACGTTCGTGGAACTTGCCAGCGGATTCGTTGTAAACGTGTTTGGTGGTAGCCGTCAGGCAAATATAGGTGGAGCTTCACACGTATGGGCTTACGACGGTAAATACCGTGGTGTCCCAAATTCAAAACACCTTATCATTTGTAATATGTATGGTGGTAACGATGTCGCTGGTGTTGTTGAAGGTGCTATGCCTGCAGAGTTTACCGCAGCAAAGTGGGATGCACAGCATGGATTAAAGTCAGGAACGATAACAGGAAAGAAATTCAACAGCTATGTTGAGGTTTCTTCTGACGATAACTCTGTTAACAAAGGATTCCCTCTCATTGGTCGTGTGTTCGCTGGAGGTAATGGCGCAGAGTGGGAGGCGAAGTATGGCGATAAGCCAGAAGTGGCGAATGCTATAATAGAAATAGCTGGAGGTACTACACTTCAGGCGTTTGGTGGCGGTAATAAGGCTACCATTACTGAGGGTACTTATATCTTTGCAAACGCAGCAACAGATAAGTTCGCAGATGTGACATTTACTGAATATCAGAAGAACATCATGAACAAGGTGTTCTTTGCTGGTGTGCCTGCTGGTTACAAGTGGGACAAGAACCGTTTGACCATGGATCCTTTCCATGTTGTGCGTATGTTCGGTGGTAACAACCTTGCTACAATGGACATCCAGCCAACATGGAACCTTGTTAAGGGACGTCTCGAGAATGTATATTCTGGCGGTAACATGGGTGATATGACTTATTACAACCCAGGCGGTAAACCTGCAACGCAGAAGGGTGTAATTGGTCAGCCTTCTGGTGTGGAGAATAATGCGGACAAGTCGAATGCTAACTATAATCCACGTGGACTTAGCATAACAATTGACCAGCCAGACATCCATATCGGTTCACTCTTTGGTGGCTGTCGTATATCTAATGTCAATCCAACACCAAAGGTTGGACAGCCTGCATGGCCAGAAGGTAATGACGGCGAGGATTTCTATGGTGCGACTATCAATGTCCTTGATGGATACATCGAGAACATATATGGAGGAAATGATATATCAGGAAAAGTGTATCACGGTACTAACGTGAATCTCTCTGGTGCAGTATCAGGTAACGTGTATGGCTCTGGTAATGGTTTCTATCTTTATAAGTATGACAAGAATGCAACAGCATTGACAGAGAAGGTGAGTGATGAAAGTGATGGAAAGGCAAATTATCTGTATTATGAGGTTCCTGGTGAAGAAGGAGCAAGTGATACAAAGAAACTCCTTGCCATTAACTCTATTCGTCCTTCCGTAGAGAAGGCATTCCTAAATATCTCTGGTAATGCGGCAAGTGGTACTACAGTCCCTAAGCGTGTGGCTTACGTAAAAGGAAATGTGTATTGTGGTGGTAATGCGTCAACAGTTGAGGGTGAAAATAGCTTCACAAAGTTCAAGATTGGCTCGTATGTGACACTCAATGGTGTGTTCATGGGATGTGATGGCGAAGCCTATTCAAAGAATGAAGAGATAGCCAAGTTTGCAGAGATAAACGAAATCACAGATATGGGCGCTTCAACCGTCGCTTCTGATTTCGCTAACTCTGATGACGCTTCTCATAATCCTATTCTGCTCAATGTATATATGAAGGCTGTGGACATGAAGGCATTGCCTAAGGATTTTGATCTTAACAAGGAGTTGAAGGAGGCTTATATCGGTACATTCTGTGGCGGTGGCAACCGAGGTTCTATGCTTGTTGATGAGACAGTTTCATTGACATTCCACCATAGAATTCTCTTTTATGATAAGATTGTGGCAGGATGTATGAATGCCAGAGTCGTATATAACCAGAATGGTAAGGAAATTGTGTCAAATGGTGGTTTCACTCGTGCCATTGCAGACAATGCTACATACGGCAACACAAAGATGAATCTTACTATTGCTTCACAGTTCATCCCTGTGGTAATGGATGTCCCTGCTGATAAGAATCCTGCCACGAAGAACTCTCATAAAGAGAATTTTGAAGATGCAGAAAAGCATAATTTCCTCTATTCAAATTTCAGTGATGGTGAGATTTGGGATTACGAGGAGTTCAATGAGATATACGAAGGTCATTGGACAAGTCAGGAAGAGTTTGAGGAGTCTGGTGAGTTATTTATCTATAAGGTTGCTCCTGGTGTATATGCTCCTACTTGTAACATATACGGAGGATGTTACCAGTCTGGTGATATTGTAGGTGATGTCAACATAAAACTTCACTCAAATATGTTGCGTCATGTAAATCAGTCTATACTTGAAGAAAGTAACGCTTCACACGTTGCATGTTTTAATGTGTATGGTGCTGGTTTCGGACAGAACTCACACGTTTGGGGTAATGTGAATATCACTATGGACCGTTGCCTTGATCATAGTCTCATGGGGTCTAGTATTGCTGCACGTAATCTGACCGACCCTGTTAGATTGCAGTTTGCGCAAACCACTTCTCTATTTAATATTAAGTTGGATGACAAGAGGCTCTACTCGAATTTCCGTACTAATGGTGATGACAATCCTGATGCCTCATATCCTTCAGCTAATAATGTCTTCGGTGGTGGACGTAACGGTCAGCTCATTGGTAACTCAACGATAGAGGTGCGCAATGGTCTTGTGTTCTCTGATATTGTTGGTGGATGCTATGCTTCTGATATGTATGGAAGTTCACAGGTTGTTGTTGGTTATCCAAAATACTACCAGTGTAAATCTTCTGCTAAGTATGATATAAAGCGTGGTGATAAGTGGAACGAAGGCAAGAAGGATGTGTTTGGTGATGACGTTGTCAAGAAGAGTGTTTACTACCTCAAGGGCGACCTTGTGCCAGAAAATGTTTATCAGCAGATTGTTGAAGCAGATGGCAGCAAAGCGGCTAAGTTCGACTTGATTGATGTTGACCCTACAACATACCATACCGAAGACGGCACTACATGGGATGCTGTACATATCAATGTTGGTAAGGGCGTGTATGGCGGTGGTTATTCTATTGCCAATGCTACTGCTGCATCAGCAGGTGCTATTACAACTCTTAAGTTGACAAATGATAATGTTGGAGGTTATTTCAGAAACTTCAACGGACGTTATGGCTACGATATTGCAGATACCAAGGGTTATGGTGGTAACTCAAACGTCATGGTCGGTGATCAGGAGAATGGCACAGTTGACCATATCCGTATCTCTACCCTTATTCCTACTAAGGCAACTGTTCCATCTGGTGGAACTGTCCTCGGTCTGTTCGTAAAGGAATCTGATGGACGATATACGTTCCAGGGTGATGGACCTAAGGTGGCAGGTAAGACATACTATAGACTCACAGGTGATGGTGGTATCTACGGTGATGGACACTTGACATTCTGTGAGGGATTCCGTGCGGCAGACATCACACGCTATGGTTGGGCAAAGGGTACACCTATGCATCCTATCATCTTGAACACATTCCAGCGTCTTGACTTGTTGTCAGTAAATGACTGCTGTCTGATGCTTATGGGTGCTCAGGACTTTGCTACAGACCAGCTTGATGGTACAACATACAGCATCACACGTGTGAACGAGCTCCGTCTGAACTCTTCACTTGATCCTGATAGCAAGTTCGGAGAGATAAGTACACCAACGAATGCAGGTGGTGCTGGTAATAACTATGATGAAGCGCATCAGCGTAACTATCTTGCGTTCTTGAACAATGTCCGTTATCTTGGTTCTATTGTAACTAACGATGACTTTGACGATGATCATCATGCTTTCCATGGTGCTGATGGCTCAAAGGGAACTAAATCTTATAAAGAAAAGAAGAACGAATATATTAAAGCTTACTCTGTATCTGCTAAGAATCTTGCTGCAACTGCAGAGTTCAAGAAGCGAAATGTGGGTACAGCACGTAATGCTATTGGTGTTAACAATGGTTATAGCTTGCGTATCCAGAATTTGGAGTATGTTGGCGAAGGCGATTCTCGCGCTTCAAAGACATATTACGGTCCTATAGTCGGTGTTTGTGAGATTAAACTCCTCTCAGTTGTTGAGGGTGAGGGCGGTGGCTATGTCTATGCTGATAATATTCACAAAGACGAGAATCACTTCCTCAACACATCTGGTAATTTTGTCTTCCCTGGTATTGTCAATACAAGCTCTTCTTCTGATGACAAGTACAACCAATACATTGTGGATGACTGTTTCTTGAATCATTTCGGCAGTAAGACTGACTTGACAACAAGGGTCGGCGACCTTGACGAGGCTCACTATTGGTATGTTGAGGGTAACAAGTACTTCTTCAACACAACTCTTACAGGTTTCACATATAAGGATCCTATAGACTTCAACCTTATAGAGAATGACCCTAACATCATTCTTTCTGGTATGGATAAGGGCAGCAAACTCAACGTCAAGAAGATAGAGTGGCTCAGCACACATCGTGCAGGTTATGAGACAGTCCTTCAGAACAAGACAAATCCTAACTACATTGAAGACTACGAGTTCGACCTTCAAGTTGGTGGTATAGGTACAGACGCTTGGTCTAATGACATGCCACGTCACAGCAAAGGTTCTAACACTTCACCATATACTACTGGCAAGACTTATAACACAGACGCATTGCCACAGTTCAATATTCGTCTTCAGGATAAGCTTGACAATAGTGGTAAGGCTAATTATGACAACCATCTTGACGAACCAGAACTTGTTAAGATCTATCTCACAGGTCAGACTCTGGATGAGAATGGCACATGGCAGGATTATGAATATACTATCAATCTCAACATTGTTTATCTGCTTGGACCTACATTTGATGGTGGTGTTGATATTGAGAATTGTGCATTGCCAGGCGAGATGATTGGATTCTCTTCAAACGGTATAAGAATCAGAACTTCTGAGATGATGCCTGTTATCTCAAGCGGTTGGAAGATTGTGCCATTGACAGAGATTGATGAACATGGAGAATGGAAGTGGGACATCAACAATGGTGTTGATATTCCTGAAAGCATGTACAAGAAGGATGAACATGGCGCACTTTTTGGTGCTATCCCTGCTCTCTATAAGCAGAATGAGTATAACATTGCATACGTCTTTACTGCAGGTGGTAAGAACTTCCCTGTATTCCCTGTACAGCGCAACTTGTACTCAAATGTTGATGAGTATAACGCCGCAAAGGGTACATCTTTGACAAAGGAACAGTTTGCTGGTCTGTCTGTCAAGGAAAAGATTGAGAGCATTCCAAACAAGGAGAAGCGTATGATTGTAGTTCATAACTACCATCGCATGAAGGATGTTGTAGCACATGATCTCCAGATTGAGAAGATGCAGGATATTCCAAATCATGATGTTAATACTAAGCATGCTGCATTTGCAGAGGCGAAGATTTACATAGAGGATGAGGAGGACCTTAGAGCATTTGTCAACTATCTCAATATGTCTGCTGTAGGCAATGCACATAATATTCCTGCAGGACTTGAAGATCTTGACATCATTCTCCAGAAGGATATCACTCTGACAAAGAAGCTTCCTACTATAAGCAAGAAGTTTAAGGGCACATTCCATGGTGACGGATATCATATTGACCTCAATGGAAAGCAGACTTTGTTGTTCGGTAACATGCTTGATGGTAAGGTTTATAACCTCGGTTTGATTGGTGGCACGATAGCCAGCACTGGTCAGGTGGTCAATAGCTATGACTCTAAAGACTTTAGCTCTAAGGACATTAAAGATGGCGCTAAAGCTTACAAGTTAAGCCACGTGTTTAATCCAGCAACAGATCATGACAGCTATGATGACTATGTAGGAACTTACTATGCTAACGGTGACTATCAGTACGCATCTAATAACCGTGCTTGGTCTTTGCGTACAGGATCACCTAACTATGGACAGACTCTTTCAAGTCATGATGCAAGCCACTTCCATGATGATGCACGTTGGAATGAGACAGAAGGAGTGAACATTCCTCTTTATGACGGAAAAATGACTCTTGAGGACCGTAAGGGTGAAATTGATGGTGTCTCTGTTTACTACAAGGGTATTGCAGAGGGCTATGCCAACGACTACCTCTTCTTCGGCCAGCATCTTGACAAGGAGAATGCCGATGCCTACCCAATGCACATCAATCAGGTGGCAACAGGCGATGCAAATGAGGATAAGGGCGGTAACCGCGTATTTGAGACTGCTGGCTTCTACCAAAGCAAGGTTGACAAGAAGTTCTACTATAACAAGGACGCTTGGGCTCTTGATCCAACTCTTACTGCTATTGACTATACATCTATGACATCTGAAGGTGACAAAGCAGTAACCATACCGACTAAGTTCAGCGTGGATAGCAATAAGGATGCTGAGGCTACAGCTTACAGCAATACAAATTATGGCCATGTCACTCAGAATCTCCTTGTTTATAATTCTGGCGAGAAGGTGTTTGACAAGAAGGATGTGAAAGATATCGCAGAAAGTAATATAGTTTACCACAACATCGTGAAAGGTTCTGACAGCAAGTTCAGCACCAGTTACTTCCACCTTGTCGATAAGCAGGATTTCAATGCTCCTATTGCATTTAATGTGGGAACCCGTGCATGGTACGAGCGTCAACCTCTGAATTACCGTGATGGCTCAGCTATGGCATGGGAGGGTATCTGCATACCATTTACAGCCAAGAAGGTGTTCTCTATGGTTGAGAATCCTAATGGCGGCGCAGACCTTGCAAGCGTGATAAGTCACTTCTATGGTGAGGATCTCACTTGTGAACCAAAGGATAATGACCACACTCTCCATCATGAGTACTGGTTGAACGGTATGGTGGGTGCTGCTTCTGGTGTCACATTCGCTCGTCCGTCAACTAATGGCGAAGGTCTCTTTACAAATGATAAGCAAGAGGCTGGCAACTATGTATTCCAGAACGATTACTTTGTAAAGCTTCCTAACTACGAAGACTACTATGGTACTCGTGACGATGATGTCTATGGTAGCAAGAAGAATCAGGCTTGGTATGATACTCCTCATACATTCGCTGATTACGTATATCTCTCAAATGATGTGCCTTATGTTGTCGCATTCCCAGGTGAGGATTACTACGAGTTCAATCTTACTAACCCTGTGGTGTTCGAGAATAACAAGGCAACTATCAAGGTTTCTGATGATGAGAAGCAGTCTTCTGTAGAAGGTAGTTATAGTCATGTCGGAACATACTTGCATCGTGCTATGTATGCTAAGGACTATGTTATCGATGCTGAAGGAAACGGTTTCGAGAATGTAACAGGAGATGTTGTTACTCTTCCATTCCGTACCTACATCAATGACGCTTCTTCATTAGCAAAGATGCGATACATTGCAATTGGTGACTTCGATATAGAGGATGAACCTGAAGAGGATTATTCAGATGGCAAATTCTTCAAGGTTTATGGTAGAGGCGGCAACCTTGTCATTGAGGCTAATTTCTCTGGTGACTTCCGTATCTACAATACATCAGGTCAGTTTATCCGCACCGTTCATGTTGAGAATGGCGTAAACAATTACAATGGATTTAACAAGGGCGTTTACATTGTGAACAAGAAAAAGATAGCGCTTTGATTCACCTTGAGTTACGGTAAATGAGACGGCATATATAGATGCCCGCCCTAATAGCAAAAACGACTATCACTTCCATTCGGAGGTGGTAGTCGCTTTTTATTGATTCTGATTTGAAGGGTGGGGTAGTGGGGTGGCATTCTATAATCGAATGCTGCACGTTTCGTTAATTTAAACTCATCAAATGTTACGTTATTCCCTTACCATGCTTATGAGTGCAGCAACATCTGCTATGTCGGTGATAGCATCGCCATTGATGTCGGAGGCTGTGTTGGCAGGTGTTTTTTCTGTTACCATGTTGACAAGCATGATTACATCGGATATGTTAACGTAGCCATCCTTATTCACATCGCCCTTTATGCTTGGCTGATTGTGGTAGGTTTGTCCTATCTGGTACACCGTGGTGCCACCAATTAGAGGGTAGGGATCTGTACCTATCTGTTGTCCCCAAGGTTTGCCGAGATGGTAAGCTACGTATCCCGAAGCAAGGTCGGTGGAGGAGTCGTAGGCATGTGCCTGCCGAGCATTTTCCTCTGCATAGTCGAGACCTTTTATGTTATGCATCAGATTCCCATCTCCGATTTCTATCACGCTGCCATCAGCATCAAGTATTGAAGCCGACGAATAGCAGCATGAAGAAAGAAAGAGTTTTGTGCTTTTTGAGTTGCCCACAAACACAGCCACATTGCCTTCAGCATCAGTAGCTTGCAGAGTGCCCTCGTTCCAGCATCTACTGATGGCTGTTGACTGATAGGTGGATGTCTGATTGCCTATCATAGCGCCAACATTGCTGCTGGCGCACACATCAGCCCAATTCACGTTGTTGGTGAAATCTGAACTGCCAGACACTCTTCCTGCAATACCGCCAGCATCTGTTAGGGAGTTGCCTTGTGCAGGGCGGATGTCACCATAGTTAGCGCATGCTTGTATGTCTGTGTAACTCACGCTGCCTGCCACGCCTCCAAATGCGAATGCTCCATTGACAATTGCTGTGACGGAGGCGTAGTTCACGCATCTATCTATTGTTCCTGATGTTGATGTGGTGCCAACGATACCTCCTACATAATGCTTCCCTTGCACACTCGATGTGACTTCCGTTTCTGCTTCGTCTGCGTTGCCGATGATGCAGTTTGAGATGTAGCTCTTCTCTGCATATCCAGCAAGCATGCCCACGTTGGAGTTGCCTGTCACAGAACCGCATACGGTAAGATTCTTTATTGTGCTTGACGACACGAAACCGAAAAGTCCTATTGCTGCGGTGGTGTTAGGACTGTTGATGTACAAACCGCTGATAGTGTGTCCGTTGCCGTCAAATATGGAGTTCGTGAACATCCTGTTATAGACGTTGCCGATAGGATTCCAGCTGTTGCCTTCTGCATCGCTGATATTTATGTCAGCCATAAGTCGGCATTTCATATTCGTATAGCCGCCATTCACCATGTTGCGCAGCCAGATGAGTTCGCGTCGTGTGCTTATCTCGTAATATCCGTCTTTCGCCAGCAGTGGGTTGCCAACATCGGTTGCACCGCAGCAGGAGCAATGTCCGTCGATATCGAAGTTTATGTCATGAGCAGTAGCAAGTCCTCCCGTACGTTCGCAGATGGCAAGTACAGGGTATTTGTCATAACATAGCGCAAAGCCCCATGCCGTGCCCAATGTCACATTTCTGCCTGCTTCTGCTATTTCTTCAGGTGTTAGAGATTTTGTTGATGTGTTGAATGCTTTGATTGCCGCTTCTATGTCGTTTCCCCCATCACCTGTGCTATCGCCATCGGCTGCTTGTCCTTTGTATTCTGTTTCGCTCATAAAGCCTTCAGCGTCAAATGTATAGCGACAAATCCAAGCGTCGGCGTTGAAGAAGCATTTTTCAGACGTTGCTGATGCTTTGTTGATATTTCCAATGATGTGGGCAATGTAGGCGTTGCCTGCCAGATAGCCGTAGTTGAAGCATCTCTCAAGATGCACAATTTGTGTCTTTTCTTCTCCGCGCAGCACACCTGCCACTCCGCCGATGCTGCTGCTGTCGCCAGCTTCGCATGGATGATGGCTTATGTTGTTCACGTTAGCGCAGTCGGCAATGATGTCTCCTCCGAACCTTCCTGCCACTCCGCCAGCTGCTTTCATCTTGCCTGTGATGTTTATCCTGCCATCGTTCATGCACTCTCTTATTGATGCTGCATCGGCTGCTCCTGCGATGCCTCCTGCATAGCCTTTGCCTTCTCCTTGTACATCGGCATAATTGCTGCACATTGCTATGACGACTTCGCTTCTGCCGACAATGCCTCCTGCGAAGTCACCAGAACTATAGACGTAACCATTTACTGAGCAGTTTGTTATCTCTCCTTCACGCGTTTCTGAATTTGTGGCGAATCCCACAATCATACCTACGCATCCCACGCCTGTGGCTGAGCCGCTCACCCTCACATTCTTTATCTGTACACCTTTTGTGTGTCCGAACAAACCAACGCAGTCATTTTCGTGTGGGGAAGTTGTTTGAGCGTCAAGACCATAGATAGTGTGTCCCTTTCCGTCGAATGTGGCATCTCTGTAAGCATATTCATCGCCGTATTCGCCGATAGGCGTCCATTGCTCGTTGTTGAGGAAGATGTTGCTTTTCAGTTCTGCGCAGATGCTTCTCCTTCCTCTGTTTACTTGGTCTCTGAACCACTTCAGTTCACTTGCATCGCCTATCATATAGGGATTGGCTGCTGTGCCGTCACCCTCCTTCGGCTTTGTCTGAGCTGACAAGGTCGTTACATAGCATAAAGCAAGTATAGAGAATATGAAAGTCTTGATTGTTAAAGACATAAGTGGAGTTTCTTGTTTACTTTTTTGTGATGGATTGAGATTGCCTGTTTTCTATCAATAAAGCGGGAACAAGCCTTTTTCAAAACTAATTCCCGCTATGTATGTAATTGTGTAAATTAACATCCTGGAGTTGTGCTTCTTTTGTCAATACTTTTAGCACATTTTGCGTATTTAGTAATGGTGAAATAATAACTTCGGAAGATTTGGCTTGTGTTTTTAGGCTATTTTGTCCTAATAAAGAGGGAGTGATGCGGGCATCATGACCTATGAATTGGGGCAAAAGAGCCAAAAAGACAAGTCAAAGCTGTTGATATTGATTGCTCATGAACTTTAGGAAGTTATTTTTTTACCATTACTTAATTCTGCATGTCTCCCCAAAGATTGTCTGCAAACATACCCTGGTCGTCGCTTTCTACAAAGTTTAACTCCTTTGCTCGTCCGCCTCCCCATTCATCATCGGGGTCTTTACGTTTAGAAGCCACCCCAATGTTAAATTCCTTGAGCGCAATAATAGAGGAAGCCTTTATGAATGGCGCATTATACATTTTTCTCATCACTTCTTATCTTTTTACCTTATCCTTATCTTTTAATTATTTTCTTGCCGCCAACCACATAGATGCCTGGAGCAAGTCCCTCGAGTGCTTCGCCATAGCGCACGCCACTTCTCACCTTTGTTCCTTGTAGAGTGAATACATTGACAAGCGTATTGTTTTCATCAAACATGCTTGCATTGACCTCTGTCACCTCTCCGTCTTCAGAGAATGCTCTCACCTTCACCTCTAAACTTGCTGGACCAACATAGTCGCTGAAGAAGAGGAGTGTGCGGAAAGGTGCCACCCATGAACCGCCTCTTGTTGCAGGGCCGCAGAATCTGTCGTCGCTGCCGAAGTAGTAGAATCCTGCCCACACTTTTGTGCCGTCGCCACTTTCAAAGTTTGAAATGTGGCGAGAGGTGTAGCCGCACAATGCAACATCGTCACCGCCCTTGTATGTATTAATATAGCAATCTTTAAAGTGGTCGTCGTTTGTGCTGTTCACGCCTCCATACTCAACAGGGCACCATCCTGATTTTGTCAATTTATTATCCTTGCTCACCATGCTTATCACTGCATCGCCTTCGCCTATGTATTCGCAGAGGTATGCTCCTGCTGGCACGCTGCCGCCCCACTCAGTAATAGTCTTGAAGACGAAATCAACATCTGTATTTTCTTCATCATATCTGTTGAGTTTGCCGAACTTCACCTTGCTCGTTACATCTGCTCCGTTGCTGGTCACTCTGCCTACAGCAAATGGGATGGTGAGTGTGAAGTAACCCTTTGATACGCTACGTACATAGTTTAAGTTGCTAGCTGTCACATCGTTAGGAATGTAGAAATTGTAAGGCACACATCTTGATCTTGACGAATTGCCCATGACATTAGGGTCGGTGAGTGAGATTGTGCCTCCTCGGTATGACGTGGTGTTCATCACTCCATTGGCGAATGTGCCGATGGCGAAGAGTGTGTTATTCACTACCGTTGTTGGGTCAACAGCTCCCGACACAGCTTCTATGTAGTTATTGAGCTTATTGCCAATCACAATTTTTGTATTGCCCTTCTTCACAATTGAGCCGTCAAGTTTTATGTTGCTGTAGTATGATGACTGTGAGTATGTGAGGCATTGACTGTTGGTTGTCTTTGCCACATCTGCCGTGTAGGTGTCGGCATCCTCGTTGTGGGTGTTTGCATAAACAACGTGCTCGCGTATGTATTTGCCTCCGTCTTTTATGCTCCATGTTCCTGTAGCATCGACAGCGAAGCATTCTGTGCCGCCCACCGTCTTCTTCTCCTTTGCTAAAGAAGGGTAGTTGTCGCTTGCCGCGAGATCCTGAATGTAATGCACCTCTGCAGGTTCAAGGCTTTGTTTAGCCAGTTCTGTCATGCGATACATCTCGAGTGCGTATGCCACATGTCCGCTGCTGAAGTATGAGGCATCAAGAGAGCTGAGCTTTGTGTCGGATTGTGTGTTGGCGTTTGGCAGAAGCTGATAGTTGTGCTTCTGTGCGTCTTTGTTTGGCGCGAAAAGAGTATTGGTGCCTACATAGTCAGTATTATAGCTGTAGCTGACGTTTCCGCTAACACTCTTTGCTGCAATGCCGTATGCTACGGCACTTCCGCTTCTTACCTGTCCACGGTTGTAGCACCATTCAATATTTGTCTTATTGTTGGCGTATGCGATAATTCCCGCTGTGATGTCAGCAGAGGAGCCTGTCACATTGCCGAGGTTGCTTGACTCGCTGATTGTTACTCTTGCGTTATTGCCATTCACATAACCGACAATACCTGCAGTATAGCACATTATGTTGTTTCTTAATCCAGCATCGCCTGTGATTGAGCCTGTGTTAGAACAGTTAGCAATATTTATTGTTGTGGCTGTGCTATTATCGAAGGCATAACCGAGTATGCCACCTGCACCTCTGTTGCTGTTGTTTGTCTCCTGCCTGTTGTAATTGTGTATAGCACCGCTATTGCTGCAATCGACAATGCTAACAGCTCCACCAAGCCTTATGGAACCTATGATGCCGCCAGCACCTGAATGTTCAGATTCGTAATTTGTTCTATTAAAGACGCCACCGTAAGTTAATCTTGCTTCTTGGCAGTCAACATTGCCAGAGTTGCTACAGCTGATAATCTGTGTGAGCGAGTTTGTACCTTGATGGCCATCGTATCCGATAATGCCGCCAGCATATCCTATGCCAGTGTCAATCTTGGCGGATGATGTACATTTGTAGATGCTTGTGATGACTTGTCCTTCTATGGCACCTATGAGTCCACCTGCTGACTGCGACTTGGTGGCTGTCACGTTACCTGATGACATTTCACATTCCTGAATGGTCAAGTTTGTGTTTGACAATCCCACAAAACCGCCGATGTTGTTGTAGTCTTTATTGCTTGAGCCGTCAACGCTGATTGTTGAGTTCTGTACTTTCACATTATTTATATATACACTGTTCTCGGCTCCTTCCAGCTTGCCTGCAACGCCTCCATTATTTTTGTTTCCGCTGACTGATGCGTTTGTTATGCTGACATTTTCGATGGCGAGCGTTTTTGCTGTCGAATATCCGATTACAATGCCTGACTGCTCACCACTTGATGTAATCCTTCCGTTAGTGACGGCCGCGTTGCTTACTGTCACCACTCCTTCACCCTCGGCAACGCCGATGAGGACTCCTGAGCTGGTTTTTCCATTGATTGTTAAGTTGTTGACCGCAACATCTTTGATAGTCATTGTAGTGCCTATTGCATATCCCATGTAACCTCCGGCTTTGTCGCTATTGCAAGTGATTGTCAATCCGTCCTTTATCTTTGCGCCGTTGAATGCCACTTCGCTGACATTCTCTGCCTTGCCCACATAGGCTGCAATGTCTGCACTTCCTGTTATGTTGCCGCCTGAGTAGAGGCAGTCCTTATCGAATGATGTTCCCGCTGTGAGATATCCAACGAAACCTCCTACGCGATATGATGTGTTGTCGTTGCTGATGTTGGCATATACCTTGCAGTTGGTGAATGCTAGAGTGTTAGCGCCTTCCGTTGTGCCGACATAACCTCCGATGCGTCGTCCTCTGGATTGTATTGTTGCCATTGTGCTGGCTTCGCCCACCTGGCAGTTTCTGAATGTCACACCATAAGCCTGGCCGATGAATCCTCCGATGCGTCCTACTGGGTCGCTTTCGCTGGTTGATGTGCTGACATTTGGCTGTGTTACGCTTCCTGTGAATTTGCAGTTTGTTGCTGTGAATCGGCCGCCTGTAGTGCCTACAAATCCTCCCACACGGGTTTTGTTGTTTGAGTTTCCAGAACCTTTGACGGTCATCTGCAGGGCATTGCAGTCGGTTGCGCTGATTGTTCCGCTGCCTCGTCCTATGAATCCTCCGATTCTGTTTGATGCGCCATCCACGGTTGTTGAGGTGGCGTTGCAAGTGCTGAATGTAACCTTACCGGTTGACTCTCCTGCAAAGCCGCCGACCTTATCGCCTGTTGCTTTGATGCTTGCGTTTGCTATGCTACAATTTGTTAAGCTGAGTGTTGAAGATGCCAGTCCTATGAATCCTCCGACACACGTTTCGCTTCCTTCAACAGTTATTCCGTTGAGGTTTATTCCATTGAAATTTACGGCTGTGGCACAGCTGCCCACAAGTCCGCCGATATAATTTCTTCCATTGACAGTCATGTTCTGACCGACGCTGCAGTTGGTAATTGACAGAGTGCCGTCAGCCTTGCCCACAAGTCCTCCAGCATAATCGCCACGAATGCCCAAAAGACTTCTGCTGGCGACATCAAAATTATCTATTGTAACATTGCTGAGGGTGATGCTTGAGTTGGCAGGTGCATTACCAACCACTCCGCCAGTATTGTTGGTGGCATTGACATCTCTCTTTGCTCCTGTTGACTTGATGGTCACATTCTCAAGTGTCAGCTGAGAGCCACTTCCCATGTTGTCAACAATGACTCCAATGTTGTCTGAAGTGGATGATATGTTGCAGTTCAAGTATATTGTTATGTTGCGCAGAGTGAGAGAGGCATTATCTGCCATTGTGGAGATAAGTCCGCTGTGGGTGCTGCTTGTCGCTCTTGTGTTTATTGTGATGGAATACTGATTTGCACCGTCAATTACAATATTTCCTTTCTGGGTTACAGTATATCCATCTGAGATAATGCTTCCAATAAGAGTGCGCTTGCTATGCTCAATATTTTGAGTGAGCGTAAGCACACAGTTGGCGTTGTCTTTAAATTCATTGTTGATAGCGTCCCATGAGTTGACATTCTTCCTTGTCTGACCCATAGCAACTCCGCAAGAGAAGAGCAGAGTGGCGCAAAAAATGCTCCTTTGAACAATCTGTATGATTCTATGCTTCATGTCCATATTTTTTAAATCCATATTTTCATTCATAAAAGTATTTTTTCAGAGTGTAAAGTGTACTTATATAATACGTATTCTATTTTGTGTTGTAAAGTTACGGTTTTTGTACATGATTTCAAAGTCTTTTGATTTTTTTCTGATAAAATAACAGGGAAATGGTATTAAATTACTTGTTATGAGTGCTATTTGTGTCACTTTCAGTATTTTGACCACATGGATGCATACAAGCAACAAAGGCATTGCAACTTGCTCGTTTGGGGGAGTTAAAGAGGAGTTAAAGAGGAGTTATCGCTTCGCTCGGAGTTAAAGAGACGTTTGCCTTGTCAGACATTTGTCACTTTAACTACCATTTAACTCCACAACAAGTGGAGCGAAACTTGTATTATATTATAAGTAGGTAATCAAAATTATTTATATGTTCATCCTCGTATGTGTATTCTTAATATCTATACTCTCTTTTGCGCACCTTACTACTTCATCCTCAGTCACTATGCCCGCATAGCTCCTTCAGCTGAAGATAGTAATCTGCATCAAAATAGAGTATATCTATTATAAAACTAATTTTGATCACCTACTTATAATGAAATGGGTGGTGTGTGAAAAAAGATGAAAAACACTATGTTTTTTTAGA
>JAKSLL010000119.1 GCA_024401215.1 Bacteroidaceae bacterium | reverse complement strand
TCACGGCATTGCCCTCCTTGTCCGTCGTGTTCACTTTGTAGTCATAGCCTACGGTAAAAACTGTGCAGTCGATGCTGTCCTTTGTTTGTGCCCATCCGCATATTGCGATGAGCATCACGAGAATTGATGAAACGATTCTTTTCATTGTCTTGGTATTATTTTTGATTAGTTCTGCTATTATTACTTCATAATCAAAAAAAGTTAAGTGTCCATCCACAACTTTTTTCATGTGCAGTTCAACTTTTTCGTAACAAAGTTACGCCATACACCCTAAAAACACCAAGAAATCTTGTTCGCAATTTGTTCGCATTTCCGATTTGCAAACAAAACGGACTTTGCAAATCGTTCGCAAAGTCCGTTGTAATCAGCTGTGTTGCATGTATTTATGCTATTATAAAAAAGCAACACATATACTATGTGAATAAATCGTCGATGGTGACAGTGTTCTGCACGATGTGACTATATTTGTTATAGTTCAAGCCGTATGTGGTGATGATGGTCAGTTGCACATTCTGGCGTTTTTTCATTCGACTTGCAATATGTGCAATGCGGGCACGCAGCTTCATGTCCTCCTCTTTGTCGATGGAGAGGAGTCCTGCAACGTACTTCATCTCGCATAGATTCACCACATTGTCTGCACGCTCGATGATGAGATCTATCTGAGTTCCTTTCTGATTGTCGTCGCCTTGTACATTCCATGCACTTTCGGCCGATGTTACATTGCCAACTCCCAATGCCATCTTTATCTGCTGCACATGTGCCATGCATACATCCTCGAACGTGAGGCCGCGCCAAGCGTTTAGTTTTGGCAAATTTAGATTATGTTGCCAGAAGTTTTCGTCTGTTGGCTTGTTTGTGTCAAGGAATTTCAGGTAAAAGAGGCAGAATGGGTCAATCAACTTGTATCGTAACTCACGTTTTGTACAGCCAAAAGGCTGGTACTTCTTGATGAAACAACTCGCCTCAAGTGATTCCAATTTCTTTGTCAAGTCAGAACTGCTCGGTATGCCTGTTTGGTGAACAATCTCCTCACGCGAATACCCTCCTCGTCTTGTTGACAGGAATCGGACAATCTTGATGTAGTCATCCGCCTTACGGAATAAAGAACCAAAGAGCTTATCAAACTCATTGCGCAATTTGGCATTCTTGCAGAAGAATATCAGGTCAATATTTTGTGCAAGACTTTTGCCAGGCGCAACGTAACCCATATAATAAGGTATTCCACCTGTCAGCATGTACATCTCGACGATGTCGAGTCGCGACATGCTGATGCCGATGAAGTCATAGAACTCTTCGCATTCGTGCAGAGTAAATGGTCTAAGGCAAAGCTCGTATGTCTGCCTGTCATATAGTCCTTTCTGGTTCTTTATGAAGTTATCCTCTATCCATGACGTTGCGCTGCCACACACAATGAGCATCATGTTGCGTCGCCCTAATGCCCATCCGTTGACAAACGATTCGAAAGCTCTGAGAAAACGCGAGTTCTGCGTATCCATCCACGGTATTTCGTCGATGAAGACAACCTGCCTGCTTCCATCGTCCTTTGCCTCAATCAGCTGTTCGAGCATAAAGAACGCATCCAACCAATTCTTGGGAATGGCATTCCCCTTGTGGCCATATCTCTTGAGCGTATGAAAGAAGTGTTGGAGCTGTTCATTCAGCCCGACTTTCTCTTCGCCCTCTTCTGTGTATGGCGACAATCCTGTGTGATGGAATGCCATCCTGTCCTTGAATAGTTCTCTGATGAGATAGGTTTTTCCTACTCTTCGTCTGCCTGTTACGACCACGAATTCAGCTTTAGGACTGTGATACAAGCGTTCCAGTTCTGTTATTTCTTGCTTTCTGCCAACAATTCCTTCCATAACTTGTTCTGTTTCATTACTATTGCAACGACAAAGTTATGCAGTTTTATTCATAAATCAAAGTGTTTTTAGAAATAATTCTCCTCCACGACGCGATTTTTCTCTTTGTCGTGGAAGTTTTGATTGAAGATTCTCCTCCACGACGCGCCTTTTTTCTTTGTCGTGGAAGTTTTGAATGCCAACAATTGTGCTACTTGATAACAAAAATCTCGCACTATTATCGGCAATGGTGCGAGATTTTAGGTTCTTTCTTTTGTTATCAACTAAAGCCTACTTTCCAGGGACACGATCTGTGTCTGTCTTCTTTGCATTTTTCTCTGTTTTGATGTCCACGCCTATATGTGCTCCGAGTTGCACAAGGTGGTAGGTGCATCCCTTCATAAGGTCTGGGTTCTGTATCTGCTTGTCGGTGATAGGATTGCCGTCGATGAAAACATGTTTCTTTGGGAAAGTGAAGCGGATGCCCTCTTCGTTGGGATTGTTGGTGAAACGAACGATTCTGCTTGATGACTCGCACACAGCATATACGAGACCTTCGTCCATGGCAGTCTTTTCATGCTTTTCAATCTCTTCTTTGGTGGTCTTATCGTAATACTTCACTGTCTTTGGTGTGGCAAAAGTGCTGATAGAGAGTGCTGCCACGAATACTGCGAACAATGCCTTTTGCATCATCCTGTGATTCGATTTGTTTTGGTACATCATAATGTTTCGTTTTTAAGTGTTTAAGAAATATTTATTTCAATTCCAATGGTTGATATTTACGGCCAAAGAACCGGATTTTGCCTCCATCCAATCGAACATAGTAATAGTTCCAACATACCTGTCTAAAACTTTCTTCAGGCAGGTCACGGGCGAACAGGACAGGTTGCGCGTATTTGTATAATTTTTCCTCATCTTCATAATACAACGGATACTGAATGTATTTGTCATTTCCGAACAAGGAGTCGCGGAATGCCACCATCTCTTCCGGTGTTTTCCTGATGATCTTCATCGCCTTGGTTGAGGCATGATGCTCCCATTCGTCGCCATGGTATAATATAGGTAACTGTTCCTCCCTGACCTCCTTCATCCGGAACGAGTGGATGCCTTCTTCGTCGGTGGCAGATACGATGAGTCCTTTGAGCCCCTGCAACTTCCACGGACCGGCGGAGATGCCTGCATTCCGGGTGTACCACACATGCCAGGTCTTGCCTGCATACGCTACGGTGGCGGCACGGCACAGGTGGCCCTCGATGGTCTGGGTGTCCTTGCCGAGCTTCCATTGAGGCTTGCGGTATTTGTCCGTGCTGATGTAGAGATGGGGAACGATCATCTCCTGCGTCGTCACCATGCCTTTGGGATAGCCCGTGAAGACGATGGGCAGGCGCATACGAGTGATGTCAGCATGCGCTTTTAGAAAAGGAGTACCTTTCACTTTGTCCCCCCAGATGTCACCATCCGTTACTAATCCCTTTTGTCGGAGATAGTTTATCATGGGTGTGCATTTGGTGACCTTCTTGCCCGCCTGCACCACCAATTCGCATACATCGGTGACGGGTTTGCCTTCCTCGTTCAGTGTGTTGATCTTGTAATCATAGATTACGGTATGACTACTGTTGTCAATGACTTCTTTGTTTTGTCCGAATGTTACCAAACAGACGAACAAAGCAACAATGCTGATTATTAATCGCTTCATAATTACTTTATTTCAGTTCGAGCGGTTGATAATGAGTTCTTGTTTTCACAAACCTTGGTACGGAGATGCCATTGACAAAGTAGGTGCAGTCGGCGATATCAATGGTATTACCATGTGTACGCATGTAGTCTTCGGCTGTTCCGTAGAATTCTACGCCCGTATGGATGTTATCCGCCCTTGTCATATAGTATAGCGGATCCTCCATGTAACGCTTGTCGAGGAAAAGCTTGTTGCGCATCTGGACGAACTTGTCGCGCTTGGTCTTGTTTATATCAGCTATAGGAGGATTGGTGATGGCAATGCTCTGCTGAGTGAGTTCAAACATCTCGAAGCTGAAAATGTTTTCTGCATCCTCTGCCTTGACGATGAGCCCTGGCAATCCTTTGAGCTTCCAAGGTCCTGCTGTTGTAGGGATGTCCTCTGTGTAATAAGCATACCAAGTGCGACCTCCGTATGTGGTTTGCGCCTTGTGGCAGAGGTAGCCAGTGATAGTCAGCGTATCATCAAGCAATGTCCATTTGAGTTCTTCTGACTCTTGATAAGCATAATGATAAGGTGGCACATCCTCCTGCACATCCATCGTCTTGTCGGCAAGCGACACGAAGATGGTAGGCACATGCGCCATGCCCTCACGCTGGTATTCGTCATAGTATTCTTGTCTGTCAATATCCAAGACCTTGTACTTGTGGGTGTAGTAGCCCATGGTCTTTGTCACCTTGCTGCCCACAAGCAGAACGGTGTGCAAGGAGTCGGTCACGGCATTGCCCTCCTTGTCCGTCGTGTTCACTTTGTAGTCATAGCCTACGGTGAAAACTGTGCAGTCGATGCTGTCCTTTGTCTGCGCCCATCCGCATATTCCGATGAGTATCATGAGTAGTGATAATGCTATTCTTTTCATTGTCTTTTATTGTTTGGTTAGTCCTACTTGTGATTGCTGAAAAACATAGAAGATTTAAGTGTCCTGCCAATACATTTTTCTTGTTATTTTATTTTGCGACAAAAGTAGGTCTTTCTCCAAAAGACACCAAGAAATCGAGTTCGCATTTTGTTCGCATTTTCATTTGGAAACAAAAACGGACTTCGCAAATTGTTCGCAAAGTCCGTTGTAAGTTGTTTATAATCAGTATGATTACGCTGGTTTTACACTTCGGTCAGCAAAAACGCCATATACATTGGTATCGTGAGCAGTTTTTCCTTTCTGCCAATGTTGTAATCACCTAACTTTAGTGCATTGTCAATGTGATATTTGTCGTAATTCTTCAATACGGTACGCATAGATTTGGCATTGCCTGTTGCAGACTTACATTCTATAGGCACACACTTCCCTTTGTAGCGTATAAGGAAATCAAGCTCCACGCCACCGTCCTTATGATAATAATACAGCTTGCGCTCCATCTTGCCAAGTATGTCGGCAACGAGGTTTTCAAAAATAGCCCCCTTGTAACTTAGTAGGTCTCCTGACAAAATACTTGATTGGGTACCTTCTTCAAGCATGGCGATGAGCAAACCAATGTCTGCCATATACACCTTGAACTCGCTTTGCACCCTGTTGCCGTCCAAAGGAAGTTCTGTGATTTCTGTATTGTAACATCTGCGTATAATACCAGCATCCTCGATCCACTGAAGACTGCCAGCATAATCTCGTCCTCGCGCTCCCGGACGTACTACCGTGTAGGTGAATTTCTTGTATTCACGAGCCAACTGAGCTGGTATAGACTCAAAACATTCACGGATTCGTGGCTTGTCTATTGCAGGAGCATACTGCAACATGTCGGACTTGTATTCTTCTATGATACGCCTCTGTACAGCAAGCACCTTGCCTATCTGCTTTGTTTCCAAGAATGTACTGACAGCTTCAGGCATTCCCCCAACTACAACATACTGATGAAGCAGGTTTCGGAAACGATCATGCAATGCTTCCTCAACAGGCGTTTCATTCGTTAGGCATTGCTTAAGATAATCTATATGCAGGTTCTTGATTCCGTTAGCCCACAACCACTCCTCAAAGTCCATAGGATACATATTTACAATATCCTCAAATCCCACAGGTATGGAAGATTCCCTTTCCTCTTGCTCTTCCTCTTTGGTCTTATAGCCGTTGACACCCAGCAGCGAACCCGTACACATCACTTCATATCTGCCATCAAGATGAAAATACTTGAGTGATCCTCTTGCACGAGGGCAATCCTGTATTTCGTCAAACACAAAGCAAGTATCCCCAGGTTCAATCTCTGCGCTTGGCATAGATGCCGTGATGCGCATGATGATAGAATCCACTTCCAGGTTTGGAGTGAAGAACTTCTTATAATCCGGATGCTCACGAAAATCAAGATACACCACATGCTTGAAGTGTTTGCGGGCAAAATCAACGATACTGCTTGTTTTGCCACATTGACGAACACCTTTCACTACGATAGGCTTGTGGGATGAGTCATCCAACCATGCCTGAAGTTTGTTTTCTATCTTTCTTTTATACATGCCTTTACACGTTTTCCACCCGAGTTTCTAATAAATCTCACACGTTTTCCACCCGAGTTTTAACGTGATTCCACACATTTTCCACCCGAGTTTCGGCACAAAGTTAAGGAAAAACAACGATTACGGCAAAGATAAAGGCGACAAATTGGCGCAATCAGCTAAAAATGCTGAGATTCCAGAGCTTCATTTATCTTCTCCTTCAGAGGTTCGATAGTGTCGAAACCTGTTTGCTCGTAGAAGCGGTTGCCCTGCTTGTCGTAGATGTAGTATTGCGGGATGCCGTCGAGCTGAGGGATGGCGTTCCAAATGTTGTCGGGCAGACGGTAGTGGAGTCCTGGCATAGTGGCTATCTGCTTTGTCCATTGATTGGAAGGACTCGACTCGTTGGTGACATACACGAAACGGAGTGGACGTCCTGCCCATTCTTCCTTCAGCGGTTCCATTGCCTTGATGCCAGCGAGACATGGTCCGCACCATGTTGCCCAGAAGTCGAAGAACAGCACCACATCGGGATTCTCGCTTGCCACTCTGCTGAGGAACTCTTCGCCTGTGCAGTCGGGAGTGTCCATCACCTTAACCTCCTGTGATGCAGAGCGAAGACGCTCAATGGTGATGCGTGTGGAGTCGTTCAAAGCTCTCAGCTCCTTCTGGAACAACTGCGGAATGGTGTCGAAAGCTGCCTCAGGCATAAGTTCTATGCTGCGTATGCGCTTAGCCAGATTCATGGATCTTTGATAACCCTCCATCCATTCGGTCACAGCTCCACCAATGTTGTTTGCGTGGGCATAATTGAGGAAAGCATCGTCATAGACAAGGTAAAATGAACGACCATCCTTGAGTATCGTAAGGTCGGCAGCATGACTGTCCTGTAGCTTCACTGCACCCTTTGCCGCATGTTCAAGATAGAGAGTAAGATATATTTTCTCTGCCTTTATGCGTCCAAATTCCTTCTGTCGACGCGAATAATGCTTGTTGTTGTCTATTGCAAGGAGCTTTTCCTGCAATGTTTTCCAAAGGTTTTCGGGTGTGGCTTTGTTGAACTCATAATACAACATTCGGTCATCATAATTCACTTGCTGGAGGTCGGCAATAGCACCATCGAACTGAATGATACGGTCGGCAGGAACTTTATTGCCCATAGAGGAAGCAGTATATGCTGTCTCATCTATAGAGACGGTGGTCTCATAGCCAGGAATCATCAAGATGCCAAACTGATGCTGTGGGTATGGAGCAGCCACCACTGCTTGGTATGGTCTGCTTGCCTCTATCTGGTAGCTGTGATTACCGAAATCGAGAAATCGGTCATTGGAGAAGCAATTGTTCAAACCGAACATCGTGGCTTCATGCTTTGTACCATCATGCCTATACATAGTGCATGTGTATTTTGTTGTGCCAAACTTTGGTTCGATGGCAGGCAGCGGCTCGTTCTTTCCGTAAGGCGAAGGCTTTGGCTTGCCCAGCACGAAAGGATAGAGTTTGCCGTCGAGACGTATGCCCGACAGATTGAAGTTGGAGCCTTCTTCTTCCACAAAGTCAAAGGTCTTGACCTTAGGGTCGAGTGGTTCAAACTCAATGCTCAGCGAGTCGCTGTTCCATTCATAGCGTTTCAGAGGCACCAATGCCTCGCCCTCGTTGTAGCCACCGTCCTCCTTGAGAGTGAACACGGTAGCCTTGAGCATGCGATATGTCTTGCCATCAGCTTCAAGGTGCGTTTTGGCAGACAGGTTCCACGCTGCCTTATTCTTCTTGAACCCAATGGTGGTGGTTTCTTTTCCAAGCATCACCGTCTTGGGCGTGATGGCGAGTCCTCCTTCAGCGCACGCAGGGTTCTTGACAATTTTGTCTTTGCTAAATGAGGCGGCTGTCCCCATCGCAAATGAAGAAAGAGAAGCAATCATAGCGATTGCAAAACGAATTGATTGTTTCATGATGATGTGCTTTGTTTTTATAAGTAGGTAATCAAAATTATTTATAAGTTCATCCTCGAAGGTGTGTTCTTAATATCTATACTCTCTTTTGAAACACCCTTGCGCTTAACGCCTTCTCGTTCGCCTTCATTCTTTGGCTCCGACAAGTCGAGCGCTGCGCCCCGAGTCTTCGAAATCGATATTTAATCGATTCCTTGCCTCGTCTTACTACTTCATCCTCAGTCACTATGCCCGCATCTGTCCGTCCTCAACAATAGCACTTGTTTCGGTCGCTTCCTAAATCGTGACATTTAGTCACGCTTCTTTACGGGCGCTACCTTCAGCTGAAGATAGTAATCTGCATCAAAATAGAGTATATCTATTATAAAACTAATTTTGATAACCTACTTAGTTAATGCTTATTGTCTTTTTGTGGCAAAAGTAGGTATTACCCCAAACAACACCAAGAAATCGATTTCGCAATTTGTTCGCATTTTCAATTTGCAAACAAAACGGACTTCGCAAACTGTTCGCAGAGTCCGTCATAAGTCGTTGTATAACAATATACAAAGACGTTGTTTTTATTAAAAAAACTCGCACTATCATCACTGACGGTGCGAGGGGTGAGCTCTTGTTATAATAGTTTGAATCTTACGCTAAACACCATGTTCCTTGGTCTCAACAGTGAGGTCTGAGTGTAGATGTCAAGACCGCTGTAGTTGACGCGAGTGTATTGACGCTGGTCGAAGAGGTTGTTGAGTTGCAGTTCGAGGTCAACGAGTTTCAGTTTCAGCTTCGCCTTGGCATCACCAAACCATGCGTGACGATTGGTGGCGGTGAGGTTGTTGTAGTTGTCCTCGGCAGAAAGGGTGAGGGTGAGTTTCTGAGTTGGATAGATGCTCATGGAGAGTCTCTGTGTGTTGCTGC
>JAKSLL010000118.1 GCA_024401215.1 Bacteroidaceae bacterium | reverse complement strand
GAGCCCGCTCGAAGCGCCATGGCGACTTCGAGCGGGCTCCGCCCGTTTGATGGTTGTGTTATAAACAGATTCGACTTTAGCTTCAGCTAAGTCTTTCGGTTGCGAGGGTTTTACGCTTATGTGGTTGGCTTGTAGATGCAGGTGAAATTCCTGTCAGGAGGCTCCAAAACCGTATAACCTAAAAGCGTAGCGGCCATATAACCGCCATAACCGACCAGCTTGTTCTACACATAGAGCTAAACTTATAAAACAGATAGTGACTTTTAATAAATTTTCAACACATTAACACTATGATTCGATTAAAAACAATTTTGTTATTTATGTTTGTATGTATAGCAAATATAAAAGTCCAGAGTTCGAACTCTCAAATTGCAGAGGGAACTGACTGTACAGACATGCTCGTTAACCCTAAGTTCACTGACCCTAATGGTACTGGTTGGGCAGTAACAGACGGCAAGAATGGCAAGTGCGGCAATTATACTCTTCGCGGTGGTTTCAATAACTTCCCAGTTGCAGAGTCTTGGCATGCTACATTCGACGTATTCCAGGAGATTGACGGTGTGCCTGATGGCATCTACTCACTCAGTCTTAACGGTTTCTGCCGTCTCGATGATGGTGAGACTGAAGTTGCTGCTGAAATATACATGAATGAGTTCGCAACAACTCTTCTGGATCTCAATTCACCAGAGCAGATGGTAAAGAATGACGATGACGCTATTGATGGATTCAATTGCTACAAGGATGCTTCTGAAAATGGTGGATGGGCTACTAATCCAGTATTCTTGGTAGAGCAGGCTGATGGAACTTTCGTACCTTGCGGTCATAGCTCACCAGCAAACAGAACAGATAGCCAGGTTGATATAGCTGGCACAACTTATCTCGCTCCAGGCGGTATGGAAGGTGCTTCTGTAGCATTCTCTGCAAACCGTTATCAGGCTAAAGTTTACGGCTTGGTAGAAGGTGGCAAGATGCGTCTTGGTATCCGCAACACAACTTCAACTCACCAGTGGGCTCTCTGGAGCAACTTCACTCTCACATACGAAGGAAAGCCTAAGGACGTTATCCTTGACCTCTTACGACAGTATATCGAAAGACTTGAGAATTACACAGCTGACAATGTTGATAATATGACAAATCCTGTTAAGACCGCAGCTGTTGAGCCAATTCCAGACGCTAAGACCGCTGTTAGTGCTCAGGATGTAGATGCAATGTATCAGTCTCTCTTTGAAGTAAACGCTGCTATGGTTGCTGCTAAGGAGAATGTTGCTGCTGTAAATGCATTCAAGGCTGCTAAAGAAGATATTAATGCAGCTCTTGAAGGCAATCCAGGTGCAAAGGGTTTGGCTGCTTATGTTAAGATTTCTGACAAGATCTATGGTTACAAGGCACTTTCTACTGTCGAATTGAACGAACTCACAGAACAGATGAAGGAAGTTGTTGAACTTCTCCGCATCCCTTCAACAGAAGGCGCTTCTGATGACAATCCTGTTGACATGACTTCTGTCATCGTAAATGCTGACTTCGAACAGAATGCTAAGGAGCAGCAGGCTACTGGCTGGACACTCGTTAAGGGTGAGGGTGCTTCTGGAAACTATCAGGTTCAGACAGGCTATGATGGTGGTGTAAGTATGGAGTTCTGGAGCAACACTAATGGCTCGGGTACAAAGTATGACTTCTATCAGCGTATCTCTAATCTCCCTGCTGGTACTTACGAACTTACTGCAGATGCTTCTAACTCTCTCAATGAACAGGAGGCTGGCCCTGGAGAAGGTGCAGCTTACATCTATGCAGCAGCTGCTAATGGTGATGCACTCAGCACTCTCCTCAGCGCACCTATCGCTGTTCAGGAGCCTGGTTGCCGTGATGCTTATGAGAAGTATTCTGTAATTGTTAAGCTTGCTGATGGCGAGGATCTCGTTATCGGTTCAAAGAGCATAGGCAATCTCAGCGCTCGTTGGGTGATGATTGACAACTTCAACCTCTACTACTTAGGTACAGAAAGTGCAAAGAAAGAGCCTCAAAAGTTACCAAAAGTACAAAAGCCAACTATCAGTTATGAAAATAATAAAATAAAGTTTGGATGTACAACTGAAAATGTAAGATATCATTACACATATTCTGTTCAAATAGACGAAGCAGAATCAACATCATCAGCAACGACTATTGATTTCCCACAAATTTCACGAATTAATCTTACATTATCTGTGTATGCAACTTCAGATGGATATGACAGAAGTGATGTTACAAAAAGAACATTCAATAATATCGCCCTCAAAAATTATGGAGATATGAACAATGATGGCGATGTCAATATTGCAGATATAACAGAGCTTATTAATATCGTTTTAGGCAAAGGAAATGGTAATGACACTCACGAATATGTTGACCTCGACCTTCCTTCTGGCACCCTCTGGGCAACAATGAATGTTGGCGCAGAATCTCCTGAGGATTATGGTAACTACTATGCCTGGGGTGAGACAAAGGCGTATGGCGAGGAGGACACAAGCAATGCCCACAATTACAGCTTCAATAATAACAGCAGTTATAAGAAGACATACTATTATTGTAGCACTTACAAGTGGTGTAATGACTCTAATAGTAGCTCTTTCACCAAGTACAATACAGACAGCAGTCGCGGCATAGTTGACAACAAGAAAGTCCTCGAGCTCGCCGATGATGCCGCCTATGTGAACTGGGGCGAGAACTGGCGCATGCCAACCCATGCAGAAATGCAGGAGCTTTACAACAACTGTACATGGACATGGACTTCCCTTAACGGCAAGGACGGCTTCAAGGTATCTTCAAAGAAAGACAGCTCTAAGTACATTTTCCTTCCTGCCGCTGGCTACCGCGACAATGGTTCGCTCAGCATCGATGGCAGAGGCGGCTTCTTCTGGTCGAGTTCGCTCTACGAGGACTACCCGTTCGAAGCGCGGTACTTGAGCTTCGACTGGGGCCGCATCTACCCTGGCTACTACGACTACGACCGTTACCTCGGGTTCTCTGTGCGCCCAGTGCGTCGCCAGTAGCCAAGAATTTACGACACCTTTTCCCCGAGAAAACGGGCAAAAAATCTGAATAGCAAACTTTCTATTTTGGAGTGGTGAGGTGCGCCCTCAATGAAGGGGCGCACAGCACCACTCCAAAATAGAAAGTTTTAAAAAATAAATTATGGCACAACTAATAGACATACTAAAAATAGAAAGAGAAAGAACGGATGACAATAGAAATGTCATCAATCTGTTTCAAGAAGGCTCATTCTATCGTGCATACGAATGGAGCGCATGGCTGTGCAGTCGATTTATAAGAGACTTCAAGGTGACAAACAAGAATCTGAAAAATATAGAGACACCTGTTTGTTTTGTTGGTTTTCCAATAACGAGACTTCACTCATGCTTCGCTCGTCCCTTAACTCCTTCCTCGGTGTTATGTCGCATTACAAAAGCAGGACACTCCGCACAAATCTTATGATGCGAATGTCCTGCTTTTCTTTGTATGGTAAGTTCAGCAACGATATACTGCTTTATATAGCCTGAAAGGCTTATAGTCGTCAGCCCAGGGTAAGCGTAGCGACACCCTGGGTATAATTAGGTGTTGCTTTGCGTCGCCCTGCAAGGGCAGAAGCAGAGAGTTATGCTTTTGCCCTTGAAGGCGTAGCTGCCACCTTAATGCTAATACCCAAGGCGTCGCTACGCTTTGCCGTTGGGCTATGTGCTTATTGGGCTTTCAGCCCGCTTCAACCTCTAAATATCGCATGAACCATTATTTACCAACTAATCACTCGTGTTTCGTATGCTTATTTCATACCCAAATGCAATTTTTGAAAATTTGTACTTTTAACAATTAACATTTGACACATCATATTATGCTGAAATACAAAGATATGCCGAAAATGCCAAAAATCATACTTTTAACAAAAGGAATAAGTTCGTAAGTTTGTGAGTTCGTGAGTTGAACTCAAAAACTTAAAAACTTAAAAACTTAAAATCGTTGCCTCGCAAAGCAATGTAGCGTTAGCCCGCAACGCAAGTTAGCGTTGTTGGGCATTGTTACCACAAAAATGGACTAAATCAAAAGAATGCCCCACATTTGTCAAAATAAAGGCAAAAATGCTTTCCCGATACAATTGTTTTTAGTACCTTTACAATCGATCGCAAGGTCATGATGATTGGTGGCAACTCCTGTTTTGTTAAAAGTGCAGGGGGGTGAAAAGTCTTACTTTTGACTAGTACTGGTGCAATAAATTCCACAAGAATGTTGATGCTATTCAAAAACTTTGAAAATCAGCAGCGACTTCACTATATGTTTAAATTGAATAATTATTTCATGTTTCAAATCGAATAATCAAATTAGAAACATAATTACAACATATTCATATAGTTATCTGATTTTTTGCGAATAATATTGCACCAGTAGTACTTTTGACATTTTTTCTTCTGTATGTATGTGTATATTACATCGTTGATACAAAATGTTAAATGTTAATTGTTAATTTTCGTTTTTTCCCAGTATCGTGGAAACAACAAATAATGCGCCTGGTTTTCCAGGCGTTTTTTGTGCTTTATAGTTAGTGATGACTGGTGTAAATACCAAGAATAATACATACATGATGCCTTGCCCTTTAGAGTATCTTTGCTTTACGAGGCAGAGCATCTTTAGTTTGCGAGCTAAAGCATCTTCTGTTTAGCTCGTGTTGTTTTGAGAGCATAAAATATGCGTTTTGTGACATTCTTTTCGTACGTCTAAATGATTACTTATCTGTGTTTTGCTATGAAATTGCAAGATAAAGAGATGCTGTTGAAGATATTCAAAATCTTTTTTGTAACTTCGCAGCAAATTGTAGGCATATCTCTCCTACGAACAGATTGAACTATGGGTACATACTTAAACAAAGGGAATAGTGCGTTTCGTGATATTGTAACACACGAGTATGTTGACAAATCGGCTCTGATACCGAAGATCAATGCTACGCTCAACTCAGAGAGCCGTTACAGCTGTGTGACACGCTGTCGTCGCTTTGGCAAGTCGATGGCGGCAAAGATGCTGTGTGCATATTATGACAAGTCGTGTGACTCGCGTGAACTGTTCGTAGGGCTTGACGCTGAAAAGGACAAGTCGTTTGAACTGTATCTGAATAAGTATTCTGTCATTTACCTTGATGTTACATCTTTCGTGGCACGTCCAGAGCTTGGCAACAATATAGTAAGGGCTATTCAAAAGACGATTAGTGAAGAGGTGAAAGATGCTTTCCCTGACGTGAAGTATAAGGACGGCAGCGATCTTATGGATGTGTTGTCTGCTGTCCATAATGCCACAGGCGAGAAGTTCTTCTTCATCATCGACGAGTGGGATGCAATCTGCCGTGAGTTCCCTGCACGTCAGAAGATGAAAGGTGACCCGAATACAGTCCCACCTACCATACTGGATGAATATGTCATGCTGCTGCGCCGTCTGTTCAAGACTCAGGACTCTGATGAGGTGTTTGCAGGGGCATACCTGACTGGCATTTTGCCTATCAAGAAATACAACACAGAATCGGCATTGAACAATTTTGAAGAATACTCAATGATTTCGCCTGCAAACCTTGCTCCATGCTATGGTTTCACAGAAAAGGAAGTAATGCTGCTTGCTGAGCAATATAATGTCTCAATGGAGGAACTCAAACAATGGTATGATGGATATAGGATTGGAAAAGAGAAATCTATCTATAACCCTTATTCTGTCATGAAGGCTCTTAAACGAGATGATTGCAAGAGCTACTGGGCGACTACAGGGGCTTACGATTCAGTCAAGACATACATTCAGATGAACTATGATGGGCTGAAAGATGATATCATCAAGATGCTGTCAGGGGAGCATATTCCTGTAAACACAACTGCATTCCAGAATGATATGCATATCATTAACAGTAGGAATGATGTCCTTACTGTTCTGATACATCTTGGGTATCTTGCCTACGACAGAGAGACAAACAAATGCTACATCCCTAATAAGGAGGTGGCAGACGAGATGAACAATGCCGTTGGGGCAACCTCATGGTCAAAACTTATCGAAGCACTTAATGCTTCACAGACGCTTCTTGAATCTACTGTCGCTGGCAACGAGCAAGCGGTGGCAAGCGGCATAGAGCAGGCACACGACGAGAACACCAGCATCCTTGCCTACAACGACGAGAACTCTCTGGCTTGCGTCCTCTCCATCGCTTACATCTGGGCAAGAAACGAATACGTCATCCATAGAGAGTATGCCACAGGCAAAGGGTATGCCGACCTTGTGATGATTCCTCGCCGCAATGTCAATAAGCCAGCGTTGGTCATCGAACTGAAATTCAATCATTCTGCAGATACTGCTATTGACCAGATAAAAAGGAGGGAATACCCTGCCAAGATTGCGGAATACACAGGAGACATCCTCCTTGTAGGCGTCAGCTATAACCGTGATACAAAGACACACTCGTGCAAGATTGAGTCAGTAATGCGGGTGAAAGAGTGACTATTTTTTAAAGACAAAACAGAATAATTTAATAGGATGAAACAACTTTTATTATCCCTCTTTCTGGTCTGCTCCCTATAAGAAGCTTTTGTCAAAAGATAAGGGGAGAAGGTCTTTTATGCTTTTTATGCTGTATATACCTTTTGTGCTATAGAGCAGCACTTCGATGTCTTTCCCGAATCGGCATTCGGTTTCGAGTAATGCCTGTCGGCATGCGCCGCAAGGGGGTATAGGTTTGTCGAGATAGCTTCCGTTGGTGTCTCTTGCTGCGATACATAATCTTTTGACGGCCTGATCTGGGTAGCGTGAGTTTGCGTAGAATATGGCTGTTCTCTCAGCGCATAATCCTGAAGGGTAGGCGGCATTCTCCTGGTTGCTGCCAGTCACTATTGTGCCATCTGCCAGTTCAACAGCAGCACCTACAGAAAAATGTGAGTAAGGTGCGTAGCTGCGGAATGTGGCTTGTTGCGCCTCTTCGAGCAGAAGTCTCTCGTTTGAGGAGAGTTCGCAGTCTTCTTTGATTGTCAAAGGTATAGTTATAGATATTGTTTTCATTGTGGTTATTGCTGAGTTTCTTATAATAAAACAAAAATACCGTATTATTTTCACAAAGTCAAATGTATTTATTGATATTTTTCATATCTTTGCAAAAAATTTGATATTTAGCCTTCTAATGAATTATTTGAGAACCTTATTGCTGACCTCAGGAATAACAATTTCAGTGGTGACGTATGCGCAGAAAAACTCTGTGTATCAGCAATACATCGATACATACAAATCGGCGGCTATTGACCAGATGCGCCGTTACAAGATACCTGCAAGTATCACATTGTCGCAGGCTTTGCTGGAAAGCGGAGCAGGAAAGAGTCGTCTGGCTACTCAGGCGAACAATCACTTCGGAATAAAAGTTGGTGGCGGTTGGAATGGGCCTTACATACTTGCTAATGATGATGCTCCTAACGAGAAGTTTCGTAAGTATGACTCTGTTGAGCAGAGTTATGAAGACCATTCGATACTCCTTACACAAAGCAAGCGATATAGTTCGTTATTCACTCTTGACCCTATGGATTACAAGGGATGGGCGAGGGGCTTGAAGGCTTGTGGATACGCCACACTTGCCACTTATGCCGAACGTCTGATAAGTGTGATTGAGACATACGACCTTCATCAGTATGATGAGGACAAGTGGGGATTGACGCCAAAACGTAATTACACTATTGACCTCACTAAAGTTCAGACGCCGACAAAGCCTGTTGTGACAAAGCACCGTGTGGTAATGGTGAATGGCATACAGACTATTGTTGCTAAAGATGGCGATACTTGGGCAAGCATAGCAAAAGAAAGAAATATAAGTTTGAAGAAACTCATGAAGTTTAATGAGGCGGATTCAAGCGTGAGATTGACAGCTGGCACAAATGTATTCCTTGCCAAGAAAGCTAAGAAGGCAGAGGCGAAGTATAAGGATACATGGTATAAGATTAAGGCTGGTGACTCTATGTATTCAATAAGTCAGCAGTATGGTGTGCAGTTGAAGTACCTCTATAAGATGAATTTCAAAGATGCTACTTACATACCTCTTGAGGGTGATCTGCTGAAAGTCAGGTAAAGACCATTGGCGTTATAGAAGAAAAGGGCATTACAGGTGCAAATTTTGCTATTACCTGTAATGCCCTTTTGTATATATGAATCTATACAGAAGCAATCTTCATTCTTCGCCAAATCCATCTTGGGATAAGTCGCCAGAAGAATACAAGGATGCGGTATTTCCAATCTACTGTTATTATGGAATGGTTTCGCTCAATGCCTTTCACAATAAGTTCTGCAACATAATGTGGGTCAAGCTGCATGGGATAAGAACCTCCGCTGCTCAGAAGCGCTGTGCGTACGAAGCCTGGGCGTATGTCATGTAAATGTATGTTTTTTATTCCACGTATTGTACAGAGCTGCTCGAGACATTCCATGTAGTGATTGATGAACCTCTTAGAGGCTGAGTATGCGGGAGCTGCGCCAAGACCTTTTGTGCCAGCTATGCTGCTTATCACAGCAATATGCCCCTCTTTTTGTTTTCTTTCAGCAAAGTAATTGAAAACGTCATCAATCATTCTAGTGAAGCCGACAGTATTGGTCTCTACTGTTGAGATTTCCTTGTCGGAATCAAGCATGGGATTTTGAAAGCCAATGCCAGAACTGTGGAAATAAAGGTTGATGTCGCCTCCCATCTTCTCTATGAGTGAATGTAGCAAGAGCGTAGCATTGGGTGATGTAATGTCTATGCACTCCGTAGCAATGATGTTCTTATTGCTATCTTGCAGATTCTTAAGCAATTCGGAACGTCTGCCTGCGATGCCAACCTCCCAGCCTTTTGAAGTCAGCACATTCATGACTTCCTGCCCAATTCCTGATGTGGCGCCTATGATGATTGCTTTTTTCATTTGTGAAATTAAAAAAGACTCCTCAAGAAGTGGTGAGGAGTCTTTTTGTTTATATTGTTAGTATTGATGATTACTCAGCAGAGTAGTCAATCTTGCTCATACGTACATAAGTAGCATAGCGGTGCTGTGCTGCCTTCTTAGCTGCGTCGAAGAGCTCCTGAGCCTCAGCTGGCTTAACCTTCTTGAGAGAGAGGTAACGAACCTCACCGTCGAGGA
>JAKSLL010000117.1 GCA_024401215.1 Bacteroidaceae bacterium | reverse complement strand
ATAAGGTATGGACAAGAAACTCAACCGTATAAAAGTGATTTTGGCAGACCGTGGATTGACGAACAAGTGGCTGGCAGAAACGATCCACCGTGATCCTGCAACAATCTCCAAGTGGGTAACAAATGCCACCCAGCCACCACTGGAAACTCTCATTGAAATCGCCCTCGCACTAAACGTTGGCATAGAAGAACTGGTGAGGATGCCAGAAGAACAATGATTTGCGTAAGAATGTAAATACTGAGACATAATGAAAACCGAAGATATAAAGAACTTGTTTAATAAGTTTGAATCCATTGCATGTGAGTACCAGGGTGTTGAATGCTGGAGTGCTCGCGAATTATGTGGCTTGCTTGGATATGCCAAGTGGGAACGATTTGAAGGTGTTATAGCAAGAGCCAAAGAAGCTTGTGAGAATGCAGGAGTCAATCCTTCAGACCATTTTCCCAGCGCCGGGAAAATGGTCGAACTCGGAAGTGGTTCTGTACGTGAAGTAGCAGACTATATGCTTACCCGTTACGCATGTTACCTCGTAGCCCAAAATGGTGATCCACGCAAACCAGAAATATCTTTCGCACAAAACTACTTTGCTGTGCAAACACGAGTTGCAGAGATGGTGGAACGCAGAGTGCTGGAATACGAACGTGTAAAGGCTCGTCATAAATTGGCAGAGACAGAAAAACTGTTGTCGGGTGTCCTTTATGAACGTGGTGTCGATGACAAGGGTTTTGCTATCATCCGAAGCAAAGGTGATCAGGCACTTTTCCATATGAGCACTGCAATGCTGAAGCGTAGGGTAGGAGCACCTGCTAAACGCGCAGTTGCTGACTTCCTCCCCACAATAAGCATCAAGGCCAAAGACTTTGCTGCAGAGATGACAAGTGTAAATGTTCAGCAGAAAGACCTCCACGGAATGACTTCCATTGAAAAAGAGCATGTTGACAACAACAAAGCTGTACGCGATATGCTGCTCAGCCGTGGTATTGTTCCCGAACAGCTTCCTGCAGGCGAGGATGTTAAGAAGGTAGAACGCAGATTAGCATCGGATGAAAAGAAGGTGCTGCCGAAAAAATAATTTCAGATAGACTCAAATAATTAGATTGTTCTTCTGTATTAAAGATATTCCATTAAGGAAAATACAATGATAACAATAGATAACATCAAAGACGTCTTATCTCAGATAGGGTTCGAGAAATCCGGCATTGGTGACTATTACAAAATAGATTATACTGGATGTTCAATGGCTGTTGACTTCGACAATACAAAATTGATTTATCCTGAAGAGAATGGACTTATTGTCAATGATAAGACGACAAGCAACTTCTCACACCCTGAGAATTTTGTGGTTTTTGAATGTGTATGTCGCTTGCTTGAGAAAGGATATCGACCTGAGCATATTGAACTCGAACCTCGCTGGACATTAGGCCATGACACAAAAGGAGGTAAAGCCGACATCCTTGTCAAAGACGAGGATGGTAATCCATTGCTCATTATTGAGTGCAAAACCGCTGGAGCTGAATTCAACAAAGAGAAGAAGAATACCGAGGAAGATGGAGGTCAGCTTTTCAGTTACTGGCAACAAGAAGGAGCAACAAGATGGTTGGCGCTTTATTCCTCAGATTTCAAGAATGACGAATTAAGTTATAAATGCCTTTGTATAAGTTGTACAGATGACGCCAATATTGTAAAGATTGCAGATAAGGATACTGACATGCATATTTACAAAAATGCGAGAAACGACAAAGAGCGTTTTCTAGTCTGGTGTGAAACTTATGGACAACAATGGCTGGATGATGTTGTGTTCTGTAATGACAGCCAAGCATATAAAATTGGCATTCCTCCTTTACGCAAAGGACAATTACGTGATTTCACCCCAGAGGATCGTATCGTGAACAGATTCGAAGAAATATTGCGTCACAACAACGTATCTGATAAGGAGAACGCTTTCAACCGCCTCGTAGCTTTGTTCATCTGTAAGCTTGTAGATGAAATCAAGAAGACTGACCTTGACGAAGTCGATTTCCAATACAAGCAGGGAGCTGATACTTACGAATCTCTCCAAGACCGCCTTCAGCGATTGCATCAGCAGGGCATGGAAGAATTCATGAAAGAAAAAATCTTCTATGTCGAAGCCGATTATGCAGAACGTCTGTTCATGCAATACACTGGTCGTCAGCGTAAGGCTGCAATCGAAGACCTAAATCGTACTATTCGTATCTTGAAGTTCTATTCAAACAATGATTTCGCTTTTAAGGATGTACATAACGAGGAGTTGTTTTTCCAAAATGGCAAGATTCTTGTAGAGGTTGTTCAGCTATTCCAACCTTATCGTATAGTATATCCATCTAAACATCAGTTTCTTGGTGATCTCTTTGAGCAATTACTCAACAAAGGTTTCAAACAGAACGAAGGACAGTTCTTCACTCCTACACCTATAACACGATTCATCTGGGACTCGCTTCCTCTGCAGCATTATGTATCCAATCGTGACCTTCCTCGCATCATCGACTATGCTTGTGGTGCTGGTCACTTCCTCACAGAAGCTGTAGAGGCGGTAAACGCTGTGCGTAAAGATGCCGACAACACTTGGGTTGAGAAACATGTTTATGGTGTGGAGAAAGATTATCGTTTGGCACGTGTTTCCAAGATTTCCATGTTTATGAATGGTGCTGGTGGCGCAAACATCATCTTTGGTGACGGATTGGAAAACTATGCCGAAAAAGGCATTACCAATGGATCTTTTGACATACTTGTTGCAAATCCACCTTATTCTGTAAGTGGATTCAAGCAACATTTGAAACTAAAGAATAACACTTTTACTATCGTTGACAAGATTACTCAAGACGGTTCAGAGATCGAGACTCTCTTCGTAGAAAGAACGGCTCAGTTGCTGAAACCTCAGGGCATTGCCGCTATCATTCTTCCCGCAAGTATTCTCAGTAACTCGTCTAACAGTTATATAGCTGCTCGCGAACAGTTGCTTCAAAACTTCATGATACGTGCCATTGTCAATTTCGGCAGTAAGACTTTTGGCGCAACAGGTACCAATACGGTCGTGCTCTTCCTTGAGCGATATAACGAACCTCCTCAGGTAAGTAAGATGGCAGAGGACATTGTTGATGGCATTATGAATAATACCGATTGTTCTGAGTGGCAAGACAAGGAAGTAATGGAAGCGTATCTTGTTCACCAAGGCATAGATGAAGAAACGTATAAACAATTCCTGTCTCGTTCAATGCCTTGGGAGATACTGCAAGAGGATTCTTATTTCAAATCCTACGCAGAGGTTATTGCTAACAGTTCTATTTCATACCCTAAGAATGCAACAGCGGAACGCAAAGCCGAGATACGACTGAACAAATTCTATGATTATGCTCTGTCTGTGGAACGCGATAAGCTCTATTATTTCACCCTTGTGCGAAATCAAAAGACTCTCGTCATTTCAGCACCTACCGACAACAAAGAGCAGAAAACCTTCCTTGGCTATGATTGGAGCAATCGCAAAGGATCAGAAGGTATCATTATCAACAAGAAAGGCGGTCAGTTATACGATGATAGCAATCGCTTTGCCTCAGATACGCTTGCAAGTCTCATACGCTTCACATTCTATGGTGATGTAAATGTACATCTTCCTGAAGAAATTGAGAAGTTTGCGAAGACATATTGGCTGAAGGATATGATAGATGTTAGAAGGGAACAGTTCGACAAGGCAATTAAACTTTCAATACCTCAGTCAATAAATGTGTCATCAAAATATGACCTCATAGAGTTAGGTTCAATAGCACCATATGTTACTGAGAAAATAAACTATAGTGACATTGCCCCTGAGTCATATATCTCAACTGACAACATACTCCAAAACAGAGAAGGCGTAAAAACCTATGAAGGCACACCTAATGTTGATAGAGTTACAAAATATCAAAAAGGAGATATTCTTGTCTCAAACATTAGACCGTATCTTAAAAAGATTTGGTTTGCAAATAATGATGGTGGCTGTAACAACGATGTCATTGTTTTCAGAAATCAAATAGCTAACAAATGTTTGAACGAATACCTTTATCATGTGTTATCTATGGATTTGTTTTTTGATTTCATGATGGCTAATAAGAATGGAATGAAAATGCCAAGAGGAGACAAAAGGCTGATCCCTACATTCCCGGTTCCTCTTCCTCCTCTTGATATCCAACAATACATTGTAGAAGAATGCAAGAAGGTAGATGAAGATAGATTAAATGCTTTGAAGATATTGGAAGATAGTAAACAGGAGATTGACTCAATTGTTTTACCTAGTTTTGATAAGTATCCTAAAGTCGTGCTTAAAACAATTTGCGATTCCTTCGAGTATGGAACATCCGAGAAATCATCAACATCTGGAGCTATTCCTGTATTGCGCATGGGTAATATTGTAGATGGAAGCATTGACTGGAATGATTTGGTCTATACTGACAATATGCAGGATATAGAGAAGCATTCTCTAAAAAAGGGCGATGTATTGTTCAACAGAACGAACAGTCCTATTTATGTTGGAAAGACGGCATTATACGAAGATGAACGACCTGCAATCTTTGCAGGTTATCTCGTTCGCGTCAATTACCAAAGGAATAAGATTCGAGGTAAGTACCTGAGCTACATTTTGAATAGTGAACCAATTATGCAACATGGTTTTTCTGTAATGACAAGATCTGTTAACCAAGCAAACATTAGTGCTTCACTTTTGGCTCAATACGAAATACCACTTCCTTCTCTTGATGAGCAAGACGAGATTATTAATAAACTGGAGGCTATTGAGGAAAGTAAAAAACAAAGCATTGCAACAATAGCAAACGCACCTTCTCGCAAGCAGGCAATACTTGATAAGTATTTGAAATAATAGCATTCCTTCAGGAAAGTTGTTACTAACATAAAGAATTTGATACAACATATTAAATATATCAAATGAAAAATAATGTAAAACTATCATATCTCTAAATGGAATCATTAAATAAATTGGTACGGGATATTATACTAGTTCCAGACCTAGATAAGAAACAACCTTGGCAAGCGCATACAGATTGGGTTGGACAAATCTGTGCGATAGTTAATTTGATACCCGGACTCGGAGGTACGATTGCGCAAGAAATACAATCAACTATAAACGCAGTTTCAAATTACAAAGCTGCAGAGTTTCTTAGGAAACTTACTTGTTTCGTATGCAATCTTGGAGAAGTGACGGATGAACAGAGGCTACTGTTTGTCGATGAAATAGAACAAGTTGCAGAGGATAATGCTGGAAATGTGATTCTTGGAATAGTTGATCGTCTTGATAGCATTCACAAGCAGAGAATACTGGCAAATCTTGTAAAGGCAAAAGTTCTCGGTTTTATTTCAGTTCAGGATTTCTTTAGGCTTTCTTCTGCGCTTGAACGAATTCCATATGTGGATATTGAGCAGTTACCAAATTATTGCAAAGACTATTATGATCCAAATGGTGATACGGAACTCCTATTTGCATCAGGTGTGCTTGTTCAAACTCTGGCTGATATTGAAGGCAATAAGTATCGATTGTCGGCACTTGGCGTCAAGTTGATGACTTTTGGTCTTCAAGTTAATGTAGAGTTTAAAGAAGCAAGAGGGACAAAGACATTGGCGCGTTTAGGTTGAAAGAATTTCTCAAGGAAATGAAACAATGATATACCTCTGTGCTGAATAACTAATAACAACAAATGACCTAATGGTAACCATGATAGAAAAAGGTGTAGACATGCTAATGCCATCCATGCCCTTGGATTTATCAGTTTGAGAATGGGAAGAGTACGCTTCGCCGTTGGTGATGTAGCGTATCTCCATCTCCTCATGTCCAATGAACAATGTGTACGCTTCAAGATGGTAGTAACAGCAGAGAACTGCAAACGTGAAGATCAGGCATTCTGGGTAGAGAAAGCACCAGATGATATCACATACAAACTGGAATTGCTTGAAAAATATAATGGCACTATGCTTTCTGAGCAAGAACTATATAAGCATGGTTTCAAAGGAGGCAGGTCTTTAGAAATCCCGAGTTGTAATAATGTCGAACTACTCAGCTATATTAAATCTCAATTATAGCATATGAAAGGTGACGCTCAACCACTTATAAAGTTCTTTGATGGATCGGACAAGAGATTCATCATTCCACTATATCAGCGCAATTACGATTGGAAAGAGGATAATTGCGAACAGTTGTTCCAAGATTTGATAAAGCTTCACAATAGTGACCGCAAGAGCCATTTCTTTGGTAGTATTGTATCAAGCATTCAGTCGGGAACCGAAGACCGCTACATCATTGATGGCCAACAGAGAATCACTACTGTTTCGTTGATGCTCATCGCTATGGTCAATGCAAAGAAGGAGGGGCTGATAGAAGCGGATGATGCTAAACTGGTGGAGAAAATCTTCAAGCGCTACCTTGTAGATGAATACCAGGAGGATGAACGTAAGGTTAAGCTGAAGCCTATCAAGAAGGACATGCAGGCATTCGATGCTCTATTGTACAAGCCCAAGGATCAATATATAAAGGAGTCAAATGTAACTCGCAACTATGATTTTTTCTTTGACAAGATCACACATTGTGGCTTAACTCTTGACGAGTTGTTTGAGACTATCAAGAAACTGGAGGTCATCAACATCCGTCTGGACGAAGATGACGATCCACAACTTATCTTTGAGAGTCTTAACTCCACAGGTCTTGACCTGAGCGAAGCAGATAAGATACGCAACTATCTGCTGATGTCGTTGGCACCAGCAGAGCAAGATGACTTATATTCTCGTTTCTGGAATCCTATCGAGGAGTTTACGAAGTATGATCCATCTTCTTTCGTACGAGACTACCTCACTATGAAACAAGGAAAGATAGGCCGTATTGACAGAATCTATTTCATCTTCAAAGAGTATGCCGAGAATGTAGGTGTGGGCAGAGCAACTCTGCTTGAAGATATGCACCACTATGCACGTATTTATAGTCAGATAGACAATGCACAGGTTGGTACAGACAAACTAAATAGGAAGCTGAACCAACTGCGTACCATAGATTCTACGATTGCATATCCGTTCTTTATGGCATTCTTTGATTACACTTCGAAGGAAGGCTTATCGGAGAATGAGATATACAAGGTGATTGATGTCATTGAAGCTTATTGGGCTCGAAGAATAATCTGCAACCTGCCTTCAAATGCTCTCAACAAGGTCTTTGCTACACTTCATCGTGATGTATTGAACCATATCAACAAGGCTGGGAATGATAATGTTCCTTCCTCTCTTGAGGTCTTGACGTATGTGCTGCTGAAGAAAGGGCGCTCATCTGTATTCCCAACGGACGAGGAAGTAGCGGGCGATTTCGTTTCCCGACAAGTGTATAAGATGCCAACGAACCAACGCATGTTCATCTTGGAGCGTATGGAGAATCGTGACAACAACGAGCGTCATGATGTTGTGAAGGAATTAACCGAGAAGAACATCACCATTGAGCACATCATGCCTCAAACATTGTCGGACGAGTGGAAAACAGCTCTTGGTGATGATTGGGGAAGAATACATCAGCAATATCTGCATACGATGGCAAATCTGACGTTGACCGGTTACAACTCTCAGTACATTCACCGTGTTGCGTGCTACTTACTTCAAACGTACCAACCGCTCGTTTGAGGATAGCGACTACGAATCGTTCGGCATCGTCAACGAGAAGGGCGAACTGACTAATGCTGGTGCTCTCCTTGCCGACTATTCGCCAGTGCGCCACTCTCGTCTGTTCTGCACCCGCTGGAATGGCGTGGACAAGGCAAATGGTGTGATGGATGCCCTGGACGATGAGGAATATAGCGGCAGTTTGGTAACGCTTCTGCAAGCAGGTATGGACTTCGTGCGTCGTAATTCAAAGAAGGCTTGGCGTAAGACTCCCGACAATCGTCTTGAATATCCTGAATATCCGGAACGTGCTGTGGAAGAGGGTTTGGTAAACGCCCTTATTCATCGCAACTATTTGGAGCTCGGTAGTGAAGTGCATATTGATATGTATGACGACCGACTTGAGATATTCTCGCCAGGTGGTCTCATGGATGGCGGTTCTATCAAGGATATGGACGTGATGAACATGGCTTCTCGCAGAAGGAACCCTGTATTGGCAGATGTGTTCAATCGCTTGAAGTATATGGAGCGTAGAGGCTCTGGCTTCAAGAAGATTATCTCTGCCTATAAAGAGCACGAAGGCTATAAGGAAGGCATTGATCCTGTTTTCTCAACCCCATGGGACAGCTTTGTTCTGACGTTACCTAAGTTCAATGTGGTTGGTATAGAAGGTGTCTATGTAAGTAATGGTGATGTTGAAGATACTAAAGAAACAGGTGGTCAGACAGGTGGTCAGACAACAATTGATGAAGTACTTCGACTTATCAAAGAAAATCCTAGTATTACACGTAAAGCTATGTCGGAAACGCTTGGTATTGCAACCAGCGCGATTCAAAAACACATTAACAATCTAAAATCTGAGGGCATTATACGCCGCGTTGGTGGTGATTTTGGAGGTCACTGGGAAATTGTTGGTTAGGAAATACATCCATTGGAATGGGATATTACGTACAACATAAGATTTATCTAAAAGACAACAGCCGGGAGAAACTTGAACTGTTGCAGAACCTGCTGGAACAATATTTCTGTAGGTTGGACATAGAAAATGATACGGTTTACGATGATGATGGTGAACCGACGGAGATGTTATGCCTAAGTGACGCACAGTGGAACTTTGGCACAGGGACTACATGGTACACCTTTGATATGAATGTGGCGGATGTTTCCGTGACGTTCAATGAAAAATATCCCAATGAGACAATATATGCGTACACGAAGTCGGAGGAAGGCCATGAAGAGACATATCGTTTTGAGGATGGTGGCTGCCGAAGTGATAAGGTTACACACTATAGGCAAGAATTGGAAAAGGTATGCAAGCAACTGAACGTTGACGTTATTGAAGCTTGTGGTGGATTATACAACGTACAGATGGTTGCAGGACATCCTACTATTCGTTTCCGTGATGGTGCATACACGATGATAGATTGGAACTACTTTGAACTTTATTGGCATGGACTTTCAAAAGGATACAGTACAAAGGCTCCTGAAACAATGTGCCATTCTTCACGAAACTATAGTTCATTGGAAGATAGGTCACGCGCCATGAAACTACTCTATGAGTATATTGTGGAGCATAGAAGTGAGTTTTGATGGTAAAGATATTGCAGAAAACAAGTAAAAAACGAGCATCTATGTTTGCAATCTGTGTTCTCGAGAAATTTTACT
>JAKSLL010000116.1 GCA_024401215.1 Bacteroidaceae bacterium | reverse complement strand
GTACAAAGAACGGTCTTACTGCCACTCAGATGGATATCAAGTGCGACGGTCTTTCATACGAGATTCTTGAGAAGGCTCTCATGCAGGCTAAGGCTGGACGTGAGCATATCATGGGTGAGATGATGAAGACAATCTCTGAACCACGTGCTGAACTCAAGCCACACGTACCACGCATCGAGCAGATCATCATCCCTAAGGAGTTCATCGGTGCTGTCATCGGTCCTGGTGGTAAGGTTATCCAGCAGATGCAGGAGGATACTCAGACAACAATCACTATCGATGAGGTTGACGGAGTAGGCAAGGTGCAGATTTCTGCTCCTGGCAAGGAGGCAATCGAGGCTGCTAAGGCTAAGATTAAGGCTATCGTTGCTGTTCCTGAGGTAGGCGAGGTTTACAAGGGTAAGGTTCGCTCAGTAATGCCTTACGGATGCTTCGTTGAGTTCCTCGCTGGCAAAGACGGTCTCCTCCATATCTCTGAGATTGACTGGAAGCGTCTTGAGACTGTTGAAGAGGCTGGCATCAAGGAAGGTGACGAACTTGAGGTTAAGCTCATCGACATTGACCAGAAGACTGGCAAGTTCAAGCTCTCTCGTCGTGTGCTCATCGAGAAGCCAGCAGACTATGTAGAGCGTCCTCCACGCGAGCGTCGCCCACGTCCTGAGAGAGGTGAGCGTCGTGACGACCGCCGTCCACGCCGTGACGAGCGTCCTCAGGATGGAGGTTCAAAGGATGGTCTTGATATCCTCTAAAGAAGATATAGATACATAAAAAGAAAGCGCAGGAGAAATCCTGCGCTTTCTTTTTATGGTAATATTGATAATGTCAGAGAGGGCTTTAGAAGTCCTAGAAACTCTAGAAACTCTAGCATCTCTAGAAACTCTAGTGACTCTATAGAACGATACCATACACGGACATTCGTCCCTTTAACTCCTCTTTAACTTCCCTTTCCCTTTAACTCCACAACAAGTGGAGCTTGCGTTATCGCTTGCGCTTTCGCAGAAAGAAACTTGTATTACTTGTACATGATCAGCGCACTTTGTGCAGGCACCATGACAGACTTGCCCTTGATGGTTGTCAAGCCATCGGGATTAGCCTTGCCGTCGCATGCCACAACGGTGTATGTGCCGCTCTCTACGGGGATGCGCACATTCTTGCTGCGAGAATTAAGAATCACGATGACGCTGTTCCATGAATCGCCAACAGCCTTTCCGTCTATCTTGAAGGCAACGACATTCGCACCCTTGTATGGCACGAACTGAAGATTGCTGCGGACGGCATCGGCGCTGCCCATTCGGAAGACAGGATGAGCCTTGCGAATGGCGATGAGCGCACTCACATAGTCGAACAAATCCTTGTTTGCTGTCTTCTGCGCCCAAGGAATGGCATTTATAGAGTCAGGCGAATTGTAAGAGTTGTGCACACCCTTCTTATCGCGCAGAATCTCATCTCCACACCAGATGAAAGGCACGCCCTGAGATGTCAGCACCGCTGTCTCTGCAAGTTTCTGAAGGCGAACAAGCTCGTCCTTGTCACATCCATCCATCTTGCCTTTGCCCTTGCCGTACTTCTCTATGAGTGTGGTTTTCAGACGGTCGGCGATGCACATGTCATCGTGGCATGACACATAGCTAATCATCTGTGTTGGTTCTGACGCCCATGCCTTCTTGCTGTAATTCACCTTCGAGACATCGACCTGCGGATGCTCGACCGCACCCGCGATGCCAAACTTCACACTCTCCTCATTGCCGGCATTTCCTATGAGAAAAGCACCCTCGCGGTCATCGCTCCATCCTCCTCTGAGACCGTCGCGCATCTCATCGCCAAAGGCGGCAATGCCCGGCATCTCCGCCACATTAGCCTTCATGGCAAGCTTCTCCTCTGGGAGTGCGGGAGCGGATGCCGCCCATCCCTCACCATAGATGAAAATCGAAGGGTCAACAGAGTTCACCGCCTCTCGGATGGCATTCATCGTCTCAATGTCGTGTATGCCCATAAGGTCGAAGCGGAATCCGTCAATATGATATTCCTTAATCCAGTAGAGCACAGACTCCACCATGTATTTCCTCATCATCGGCATGTCGGAAGCTGTCTCGTTGCCGCATCCCGAACCGTTGGCAAGTGTGCCGTCAGTATTCATGCGGAAGAAATAGCCTGGCATGACGTGGTTGAACTGTGACGACTGGGCGTCAAACACATGGTTGTACACCACATCCATCACCACTCTTATGCCTGCACTGTGAAGTGCCATGACCATCTGCTTGAACTCGCGGATGCGCACAGAAGGGTCGTAGGGGTTGGTGCTGTAGCTGCCCTCGGGAACATTGTAATTCACAGGGTCATAGCCCCAGTTATACTGCGCCTTCACTCTGCTATCTGTCTGAGCGATAAAATCTTGAGCTTCATTGACAGAGCCATAGTCATAGGAAGGAAGAAGATGCACATGTGTCACACCAAGCTGCTTGAGATGGTCGATACCTGTAGATAGGCCGTCGGCATTGATCGTACCTCTCTCAGTAAGGGCGAGGAACTTTCCTTTGTTTCGTATGCCTGAGGCGGCATCGACAGAGAAGTCGCGGTGGTGCATCTCATAGAGTATGATGTCGGAGAAGTCACGCAGCACAGGACTCTTGTCATGCTCCCATCCTTCTGGGTTCGTCATCTTCATGTCGAGCACCTGTGCCCTGGCGCCGTTCACACCGACAGCCTTGGCAAAGATTCCTGGAGTCTCGCCAAATGACGTGTTGCCGTCGGTGGCTTCGAAAGTGAAGAATTTGAAAAGAAGATTGCCCTTCACGTTCACAGACCATGTGCCGTCAGAGTTTCTCTTCATGTGATGCACAGCCTCTGGTGCTCCGCCATCGCCTTTCGAGTAGATTTTCACAGCAACATCCTTAGCCATAGGCGACCAAAGGGAGAAATGAGTCATCTCAGGCGAATATGCCATCTCCGAAATAGGACCAACAGGTACAGGCATGCTGCGCATATCCTGGGCGCAGGCAAGAGAGAAAGAAGAACAGAGCATAGCACTCATAATTGCATTTCTAAGAAATTGTTTCATTAACGGAAGAATTTGGTTAGTAAAAGTTTCACTTGTTTGAGAGTTGAAGTTGCGGGTTAGGCAGAACCTGACGCATGCATAATCATCATCCCGACAAAGTTAATAAAAAAATCCATTTCGTTTGCCTTTTATACTTAATATTAGCAATCAAAGGGTAAAGCATTTCTTTTTGTCATAATAAAATGGTAACTTTGCATTCTTTAGTGATGTTCATTATTCATTTTGTATTTGATACACAAATACTGAAGGCACCATCATTGTAACATTTTTCTCGAACAGCTACATATCACCATCATAGACGATGAATCTCAGCAAAGACGAACTACTCTCGCTTGTCAGAAAAGGGGCAAGGACAATGTCGTGGCAAGAAAAGCTGCGACTCACTTTGCTGTTAAGCCTTCCTGCCATGCTGTCGCAGATCTCATCGGTAGCCATGCAGATTATCGACGCATCGATGCTCGGCCATCTCGGTACGAAGGAGTCGGCAACTGTGGGACTTGTTTCTACCACCATCTGGCTTTTTGGAGGTCTCTGTTCTGCCTTTGCTGCGGGATTCTCCGTGCAGGTGGCGCATCATGTCGGTGCTGACGACCTCAAAGGAGCGCGCAATGTCATCCGACAGGCGATTTCTTCTGGACTGATATTCAGCAGTTTGCTTGCAGTGATAGGTGTCGTCATCGCCCCTTACCTGCCTCATTGGCTTGGTGCAGAGGAGGATATATGCAGAGGCGCCACGGAGTATTTCATCATCGTAGCCCTTGCGCTCCCTGTGCTGGAGCTTAACAACCTCGCTGCTGGAAGTCTGCGCTGCAGTGGTAACATCAAGACGCCAAGCATGCTCAATGCTATGATGTGCATGCTCGATGTCATCCTAAACTACATCTTCATCTTCGTCCTCGATATGGGCACCAATGGAGCGGCGCTGGGCACGTTCTTCGCCTACATCATCACCATGGCGTGCATGATGTACACGTTATCTGCCAGAGACAGCAGGCTGCGCTTCTCTCTCGACAGGAAGGAGGATGGGCAGAGTGCCATAAGCAGATATATCCCACGAAAAGAAATATTGCTGAGAGCTTTCAAAATAGGTTCACCTATCAGCCTTGAGCGAGGAGTGATGTGTGGAGCGCAGATTGCCATCACACGAATCATTGCCCCTCTCGGTTCGGTGGCTATTGCTGCCAACACCTTCGGAATAAACATCGAAAGTCTGTGCTACATGCCTGGCTACGGCATCTCGGAGGCGGCGACAACACTTGTTGGACAGAGCCTCGGGGCGAGAAGAAAGGACCTGATGCGCAGTTTTGCGTGGATATCTATGGGGCTGGGAATGGGCATCATGGCATTCATGGGGCTTATAATGGCAGTTTTCGCGCCTGAGATGATGAATGTCGTGACTAACGACGCCAATGTGATAAAGCTCGGCACAGAAGTGCTAAGGATTGAAGCATGGGCGGAACCGATGTTTGCTGCAAGCATCGTCGCTTACGGCGTGTTTGTCGGTTCGGGCAAGACTCTCGTGCCAAGCATAATGAACCTTGCCAGCATCTGGATTGTGCGACTCAGCCTCGCCCTTCTGCTTGCCCCTTCGATGGGACTGCACGGTGTGTGGATAGCCATGTGCATTGAACTGTGCTGGCGTGGAGCTGCCTTCCTCTTCAAACTCAGTCGAAGAGGGTGGAGCAATATATCAACAAATGATGTTGTTGACTCTCCTGCAAGAGGAGAATGATGAAATGATAAAGAAAGGAAAACTGTATGGATACTATTAAGAATCAAGAATTTGGAGGAGAGCGTCCACTTTACGCATCCCATGACCTGAGACTGGAGAATGTCACAATCCACGTTGGCGAGTCGTCAATAAAGGAAGGCAGCAATATCGAAGCTGAGGATTGCCGTTTCGAGGGTAAGTATGTCTTCTGGGAGGTTGATGGCTTCAAGGTCAACAACTGCTATTTCGCTGAAAGCGCAAGGTCAAGTCTGTGGTATTCACGCAACTGCCGCATGACAAACTGCAAGGTAGATGCGCCGAAGCTCTTCCGCAGGATGGATGGCATCTATGTGGAGAACACCGATTTCCCTAACGGTGAGCAGTTTCTGTGGGATTGCAAGAACATACAGATGAAGAATGTGAAGATTTCCAACTGCGACTATGTGTTCATGCACTCCGAGAATATCAAGATAGAGAATTACAGGCAGGAGGGCAATTATGGCTTTCAGTATGCCAAGAATGTGGAAATAAGAAATGCTGTGCTCGACTCGAAGGATGCTTTCTGGGAGGCTGAGAACGTGACCATCTACGATTCGGTCCTCAATGGCGAGTATTTTGCGTGGTATGGCAAGAACATCCGTCTTGTGCGCTGCCACCTTACAGGCGAGCAGCTTCTCTGCTATGTCGATGGTCTCATCCTTGAGGATTGCACCTTTGGCGATGATGCCAATCTGCTTTTTGAATACTCAACAGTGAACGGCAACATCAAGGGCGATGTGGTGAGCATCAAGAACCCTACAAGCGGCGAAATCGTCGTGGAAGGCAAGGTCGGCGAACTCATCTGGGATGAGAACCAGAAAGCGCCTAAGAACGCAAGGGTGATTGTCAAAGGTGAACAAAAATGATAGGGTGAGGGAGCCCATCAGGACTGATGAGGTCTTTGTTTTTTTTGTTATAGCAAATCGTCATCTCCATGTGGCAGAACCACTTGAAGATGACGATTGTTGTGAATGAATGTTTTCTCGATTGTAAGGCTCGATTTCTTCGGTTTCTATAACCTTCGATTCTTCGATACCTCGTAGCTCGATTACCTACTTTATCTCGATGCCATGGATATTATAGCTTTTTCCATTGCGAGTGATGACAACCTTGCCATTATTCAAGAATTTTCCTTCTTTTTTGTTTTCAACAGCAATATGCTCAATGTCTGTCATTCCATATTCGCTTGAAATGACAACCTTAGAGGCAGCGTTTCCGCTCGCGTCAATCAACATTAGCTTGGTGCTGTCATAATAGCCGTCTTCTGGCTCATACATTCTATGGATAAAGCTGTTGTAGGTGATATAAGCAAAACCGCCTATTACAGACTGCTGGTCATTTACGGCTCTTGTCTTAGTTGCCGAAGGTGCGCTCTCTGGCAATGTTGCAGAGAAATATGCAATAGAAACCTCGAATGGATTGTCTGTACCAGGACTGTCACTATAAACACCACCAGACACATTCAGGGCGCACAAGCCATCATAATAGAAGTCTCCAAGCAAACGCAGCTTGTCCTTTGCATGAATGTCACCCTGGATGAAGCACTTGCCCGACACTTCAATCGAAGCATTGCTGAAGTTTAGTGTGAGACCATTCTTCAGATTTGCCTTATGCAGTTTAACTGTTGTTCCTTCAACAATAACAGAGCCATCGCCGAATATGTCTGTTGCATTCTCTGTATAATCGTAGGCAACTCCATTGATGATATACTGTTTAGGAGTAAATGACTCTCCAAACTCCAGAATATCCAGGAAATTATCTTTGAGAGAATTCTTGTAATTGTTTTTGCAGCCTTCTGGCACATACAAAATTGCCTTTGGACAATATGCTGCCCCTCGCTCAAACGGGTTGTTGAGGGCGTAGCAATCTATCTGACGCACACTTGGTGTCTCAGCAAAAGCAGAGCTACCGATAGATGTCACACCTGCAGGAATATTGAAGTATGTCAGATTATTATTGTACATGAATGCTCCCCCGTTAATAGTGCGCAATGATTCAGGGAAAAGCAGTGACTGTATATCACACTCCTCAAAAGCATAATTACCTATGCTCTCAAGCTTGTTTCCGAAAGCAACAGTCTGAAGCGCCCCGCATCTGTAGAAGGCATAAGAACCGATAGAAGTGAGTGCATCAGGCAGATTCAGCGTCTTGAGACTTGTAAGTTCGTAGAAAGCATTTTGACCAATGGTCTGCAATGTAGAAGGGAGCACCACTTCCTCCACCTTGTCTGCACCCCTGAAAGCATTGTCGCCAATATGGGTGATGCCTTCGCCAACGACAATCTTCTTGATAAACATGTGACTGACAATCCAAGGCATCTCCAGGTAATTCTCATTGTAGTCAACCATGCTGCCAGTACCGCTGATTGTGAGCGTGTTGTCTTTGTCTATCTTCCAAGTGATGGCGCCCTCGCTGCCTTCTGGTCCGCAAGTGCCCTGTGCCAGTTTGCCTTGATATAATGCGTCCTCGTTGTAATAGTATTCTCGGACACCGCTTATTTCTTTGATTGAACCGTCTTGGTTAAATGCGCAATAGGTAATCGCTGTCATGTTACCTTGCTCGTCATATTCATACTTCTGACCACCGCTTATTGTTGTCTCGTCAAGGTAGTAGCGCTCGTAGGTCATCAGCCCTTTAGCATTATATGCGTGTGTGTATTTCTGTGAGAACTTCCATGTGTACTCTCCTGTTTCGTTTGACTTAGCCCATATTGTTTCCAGGCGCTCTATTTCATGTCCCTGGGCGTCATAGGTGTATTTCACTCGCTCTGTCTCAGTTACCACACCTTGATAGTCGATTTCGAACATGCTGCTGCTTGTCAGCAGATTCTTTCCATCATAAGTGTATGTGTTATAATGGTCTTTCACACGCTCATTCTCGTCTCCAAAGTAATGCGTACTTGTGAGCATGTTGCCATTGGCGTCGTAGGTGTATTCTGTCTTTTCTGTGGTGCCCCAACCTGTATCTTCGCCATGATACCAATAAGGGACATACGATGTCATGTTGTTGTTTGCGTCATAGGTATAAACCTCTTTCCTTTTAGGCACCAGCTGGAAATTCATACTTTCGTAGTACACGTCCTCGAGCATATTGTTCCTTGAATCGTAAGTATATTCATGCTTCCAGACATCATATACCTGACCCATAGGATCTAATGCCTTCTGCGCGTCACTGGTGCAGTTGTTCCTGCTATCGTAGGTCCACACTCTGTCGTATCCTTCGTTAAACCATTGTCCGAATTTTAGACTGATGCGGGTTTCTTTTACAACATTGCCAGCGGCATCATAGTTATAGCGATAAATAGTGTGCGGAATACCATTAGACACATAATTGTAGAAGCCACGGTCAATCTCACACCGGGCTCCTTTACGATTCCATTCGTTTTCGTAAGGCAATGCCATAACAATAACTGGCATTATAAGCAATGCAATAAGCATGTTTGCAATTTTTGCTGTTCTTTTCATGTTTTCTAATTTTAAAAGTAATTTGATTTTGTTTGAGATGTATTTTGTGTTTACAAAATTTATGCGTTAGGGCAGGGGAATGCTGTGGATATTTGCGAGAATCTTGCCAATATCCACAGCATCAATAGGATGGCATAGAGTGGCTTGGCTTATTTGTTGAGATACGCCTCTATGGCTTTCTCTATTCCTTCACCACGAAGATTGCGCTTCAGAATCTTTCCGTCAGGACCAAAGAGGATGATCTGTGGAATGCCCTCGATGCCGTATGCGTCGCTTCCCGCCTTCTGTGCATTGAGCATCTGTGGGTAAGGAATGTTGAGCTGTGCGATGGATTTCTTTGTGTCTTCTGGCTTGTCCCATGTGGCAACGCCAAGCACTTCGAACTTCTCGCCTTTGTATTTCTCATAAACCTTGATGAGGTTCGGTATCTCACGCTTGCATGGCCCGCACCAGCTTGCCCAGAAGTCAACAAGCACATACTTGCCCTTGCCTACATAGTCGGAGAGCTTGGTCACCTTGCCGTCATATTCTGCCTCGAAGTCCTTGAACATCTTGCCTTCGCATGTCTCTGACTGCTTTGCCCATACGTCTTTCTGCTTGGCAATGGTCTCGTTGTTCTTCAAATATTGGTTTTGGTCAATATATGCCAGAAGTTCGTCTGCATTCATCGTTTCAGACAGGATGCGGCTCACCACATACACTCCTGCCTCATTATTGTTTTTGTCTACAAAGTCCTTTGCTAATTTTGTTATTTCTGCGTATGCATTGTCTCCCTCAGGTATTTTTTCTATCTTTTCAAAGAGGGGGATAAGCTTGGTCTGCATCTCGCTCTGACTCATTTTGACGGCTTTGACGCTTTTCTCTGACTGGTTTTGTGCGCAGCTTGTTGCTGTGAGCAGAACAAGCACAGACATTACTGTTATGAATTTCTTTATCATATCTTTTGTCGTTAGTTGGTTAATCAATGGATGTTTAGCTTTCTTTTGTTGCACGCAACATCTTAACTTGCATGAGGTTGCCTGTGTAGCAGCAATGCTGTCTTTGTCTCCTGATGCTTACCGCTGATTTGTTGGTGACGAAAATCTGCAATGCATTGCAAATTTAGCAATAAAAAATGATAGACGGATGTTCTTTTTGCTTTTTTTGAGTATGAGATAAAGAATTAGTAATTTCTGTAGCTATATTCTTCGCGCGTACATATAATATATATTACAAGTTTCGCAAGTTTGCAACTTGCTCGTTTTGGGAGTTAAAGTGGAGCCCGTCATGCGTGAAAGGCGTACGCTTCGTCTTCTTAGTTCTCTAGCTTTTCTAGTTTCTCTAGCTTTTCTAGCTTTTCTAGTTTTTCTGGCTTCTCTAGCCTCTCTAGTTTCTCTAGTTTCTCTAGCTTTTCTAGTTTTCCTAGTTTCTTCTTCCTGTTTTTCTTATTTTTCCCTATTTTCCCTTTCTGCGCGCAGCGTAATGAAAACATCCTTCCCCTGCAACGCAACGTATCGTTACTCCGCAACGCAACGTTGCGTTGCCTGCATAAAACACCCATAATCTGTCCGCCATCC
>JAKSLL010000115.1 GCA_024401215.1 Bacteroidaceae bacterium | reverse complement strand
TTTGGGGGATGCAGCATAACAAATGAATGGCATAGAATTTATCCCGAACTCAGGTCAGTATGTAAATATGGCAGGAGATCAGAAGAGAACAGAAGAAGCTCAGAAACAAAATAAAAAGGCTCAAGACTTGAATAGCTTGGCAGCGATTATTTTGCCTTTTTCTGTGATTCTGGGTATTTTCGGAATGAATGACTTCTTTGAAATTGTGTCAAATGAAGGAACATGGATAGTAATAATCATTGGTTTTATATTATCCATTGTTTTGTTAGTTTATATTAGAAGAAAGACAAAAGAATAGTACCAGTTGACGCCATCATTGTAAAGCTTCCTTTCCAAATGAAATGCCTTGCCTACTTAGATTTTATTTGTATTTTTCAGAAGTATTATGAATAAGATAAGATTAATTATTATTGTTGTGAGTTTGATAGCCATAGTGGTTTGCTACTATGTGTGGTTTTCACCTTTGTTCATGCTTGTAGGCGTTATATTGTTTGTCTCATCTATAGTAAATTGTATTATATCTTTTAGGAAGGGGAGTGTTGGCGAGGATAGTGGTATTGGCTGTTTAACAGCATTTGTAATCGTGGCTCTTCTGTTAATTTCTATCATTCTTGGTCAAGATTGCTATATATCATCTTTTGGTGACGAAAGACATCATTATGAAGATTGTGAGAAATTAGGAGGAGAAAAAACACATGAATTGAAAAAAATGAGTGCATTGCTATGGGGATGTTTTTATGAATGCCCCAATTGTGATCAGCGTAAAAAGAAAGAAAAGGAAGATCGCATTAAAGAAAAGGCCGAAAAGAAGAAGAAAGAAAATCTGGAATTTATTGATAAGCAAATAGATGAGTTGAAAAAGGTTCGTGAAAGGATATTGAATGGAGATAAGGTGGATGTTTCTGATTATGAGTTTAGCTATTTGGTTGAGGATGAAATACGTGAAGAAGCAGAAAATGACCGATATGAATCTTTTGATGGTTATTGATGATTAAAAAACATCTGGTGGCAAGAGAAATGCTGAGTCCAAGAGCTTGTGCTATCTGCTGATTGGAGAGTGCGCCAAGTGCTTTGAATGAGCGAGCGCTGGCAAGCTTTTCTCATATCAAGTGTCATCTGTTCAAGTTGCTTTTCTTTAGAAAAATACGAAAATGTTTCAAGCTGTACGATTAAATTTTAGACAAGTTTAGACAAAAACAAAAATCCCCCCCAATTGTCATCTCCAAGCCTTACGGCTTAGCTTACCTGCCGCCTGTGTCCCTTTCGTGAGCAAGCTCGCCACGGTCCACAGGCAGCAGTTAAGCTGTGGTGCGAGCACCACTTGGAGATGGCTCTTGACGATAAGCATAGTGAATGCTGCAAAATCATCCTTCTCAAGCGAGAAAAGCATGACCGAGTGGATGGAAGAGCAGCTTTCTGTATTGTTACTTCGCTATGCATCTGAAGATGTGGAAGAAAAAGAACGAACCCCAAGAAAGCACGATGCACTCATGGGGATATTGATCAATGTTGCTGATATGGATTGCAAGCGAGTTCATATAAAAGAAAAATATGGGCTATGAGGGTGTTCTTTGACACAAATATACTGCTCGAATATATTTGTGGACGCTCGAAGGCTCTTGTTATACGCAAGCTTTTAGATTGTATAGAGTACAATGGTGAAGAGGATTATGCAAATCGCACAATCCTCTTTTTCATGCTTTTTCAACATCGGTGATGCTGAGTCCAAGAGCTTGTGCTATCTGCTGATTGGAGAGTGCGCCAAGTGCTTTGAATGAGCGAGCGCTGGCAAGCTTTTCTTCATGTGCTTTCATACGTTCACGAGCCTCGCCTATGGCAATGCCTTCCGCTCTGCCTTCTGCACGCCCTTCTTTTTGTGCGGTGCTTATTACGTCATTCTGAATCATGATAGCGTTAAGATGCTCATCGTAGGCATGCTTTTCTGCTTTGCTCATTTGAAGGTATTCAAGCTTGCGCTTCGCTTCTTTCAGTCCTGGTGCAGTGGTGTTCTCGTCTATTTCTCCATCTTTGAAATAGCGCATCCACTCCTCCATGTGGTTCTCTGCAATCTTGTTGAATGCATTGACACGGATAAGATAGTACTCAGGGAATACCTCTTTAGGAGAACGCATCTGTATGACATCCTTCTCCTTGGTTGTGATCTGGAGAGTGTCTTTCTTGTTGACGCCTGTAAAGCTTGTTTGACCACGGTAGATGTAGTCATCTCCCTTGCCTAAATCAAAGTAGAGAATGTTGATGCTGTAAACTTTCTTTACCTGGTTATATTTGTTGCCAAGATGAATATGTTCTGTGATAGCTTTAGCCACTCCGTAGAGGATTCTCTCAAGGTAGAATATCTCTCTTGTCTGCTGAATTTCAACAATGATAATCTCGTCGTTGCTGTTGCGAGCCTTGATGTCCACACGATTGAACTTGTCGTCTATCTGTTTTTGGTTGCTCTCGCTTTCAAGAAGTTCAACAATAGTCACAGTCTCCCCGAGTAGAACCGAAATCAGTCCTTCGAGAATGCAGAAATTTGCCTTGTCACGCAATACAGTTTTTGCTGCCCAGTCAAATCTGATGTATTTGTCTTGTGCCATAGTTTGCTTCTTGTTTTAGATATTTTATGCAAAAATAAGCATACGGACAATACTAACCAAATTTTGGAGAGGGAAAGTGGGAAAATTCCTATTGCTGTATGTATGAAGATGGGGCTCATTATCATCACAGAAACATAGGATTTGTTCTGCTCTAAATAACCGTATTACATGCCAATCAGCTTGTGACTGTAAAAAGTTTTTACATATTAGTGTATAATCTTTTTACAGTCACAGTGTTTTGTGGAGATTGTTTTTGGGGTGTCAATGATTGTCCATAACTTTGTCGTGGAAATCAAAAGGGCGGAAAAAATGCCCAACACAATAAAAACACTTGATACAATGAATATTAGATTAGAAAAACCATCAGATTATCGTGAGGTGGAAAACCTTACTCGTGAAGCTTTTTGGAATGTATATCGTCCAGGATGCACGGAACATTATGTGCTCAATCAATATAGAACAAATCCTGATTTCATCCCTGAACTTGATTTCGTGATGGAGGAGGATGGGAGGATCATCGGTCATGTGATGTTCTCAAAGGCAGAAATTGTGAAGGAGGATGGAGGTGTTCTTCCTGCATGGACTTTCGGACCGATAAGCATTCATCCCGATTATAAGCGTAAGGGCTATGGACTGAAGTTGTTGAATTATGCATTAGAGCGTGCTAAGGAGTATGGAGTGAAAGTTCTCTGCATGGAGGGAAATATTGAGTTCTATAAGCATGCTGGATTTGTGGTTGCAAGTACACTTGGCATTCACTATCATGGTGAGCCAAAGGAGAATGAAGTGCCTTATTTTCTTGCTCAAGAACTGACTTCTGGCTATCTTGATGGGGTGGAAGGCACATACCACACTCCGAAAGGGTATTTTGTCGCAGATGCTTGTCCGGAGGCATTTGCCGATTTCGACTCTGCATTCCCACCGAAGGAGAAACGCATTCAGGAAGGTCAGCTTCCTATGTTCTGCCAGAGCTGTGGTATGCCACTTACGGAGGACATTCTTGGCACCAATGCTGATGGCAGCAAGAATTATGACTATTGTATTTATTGTCATAAGGATGGTGCTTTCACAGGCGATTTCACTATGGAGCAGATGGTTGACTATTGTTCGATGTTTGTTGAGGAGTATAACAAGAATACGGGGCAGAATCTTACCTGCTGTGAGTACAAGGATGTGCTGCGTCAGTTTTATCCGAACTTAAAACGCTGGAGACTGCCTGCTGATGCTATTCCTCATGCAGACCATCCGTTGAAAAAGATTTTTATTGAAGATGTGAATGCTTTGGGTGTCCCAGAACTTCATGTTGACAATCTATATGTTTTGCAAGGCTCTTTCATAAATCAGGCATACAACATCAATGGAAACAACACCAAACTTCTTGATGACAATGCCACTTATTGGGGGAATCAGATACAAAAGACTGATGGACGTTGCTATGGCATTGCCTGCTGCGAGAAATATATTCTTGTGAGTGAATATGGCGCTGATGGTGCTGATGCAGAACTGGTTGTGCTGAAAAGACGATAACGATAGAAACAAATTGGGAATTGTAGAGATGGGGGAATATAAGTGTGGTTCCCTCCGCTTTAAGTGAAACAAATATAAAAGGATATGAAACGAATACTATTGGCAATAGCCATTGTCTTGAATTGCTGTGCATTGGCAAAAGCACAAGAGCAGCTTTTGATACGAATGCAAGAGAAGATAAATGAAAATGAACGCATCTTTCGCGAACTGATACAAAACGGCAAATATAAAGAAGCAGAAGTTCCAATGCTGGAGTTGATAAATCTGCTCGATACCACTACAATCTACAAGATAGAGAGCCTCCATTTGTCAGAGGGCGTATTAAAGTCTCAAAAGGGAGTCTTTCAGTATGATCTCGCTTGTTGCTATGCTCTGCAAGGAGAAAAGAAACAGGCGCTTGCAGTGCTGGGCAAGTCGGTGGATAATGGTTACAATGATTATAACAATATGCTGAATGATGGTGATTTGAAGTCGCTGCATAAAGATAAGAAATATCAGCAGTTGTTGGCTGTTGTCAAAGAACGTATGCCTATTGAGGTTTTGAGAAGGACGAATGCATACAATCGTGAAGATGATACGGCGATTCCTGAGTTTCAGTATCAGCCAATGCAACATCCTAACTTACAGTTGGTTCGTGAGTATTTCCGCCTTGACACAATCCCTGGTATTGGCAATGAACTTGAACATATAAAGAACATCCTTCATTTTGTTCATGACAATATACGCCACAACGGAAGTAACAGGACTATATGTGAGTTTGATGCCATCGACATATACAATTATTACAAGGCTACCGGAAATGGTGTGAACTGCCGTCAGCTTGCTATCAGTCTGTGCGACATGTATCTTGCAATGGGATATAAAGCGCGTGTTGTCACTTGTCTGTCAGCTGATCCTAATGATTATGAATGCCATGTTATAAACACAGTATATTCTGAGACCCTCCATAAATGGCTATATGTGGATCCAACTATGGATGCATGGGTTATGGACGAAACGGGGATGATGCTGAGCATTGCTGAAGTGCGCGAGCGATTGGTGAACAATATGCCTTTGGTGCTTTGCGAAACTGCAAACTGGAATCATGAGAGTCCTCAGACTGAAGAGTATTACCTTAGGACTTATATGGCGAAGAATCTCTATTATTTTGTATGCAAAAGCAGAAGCTTCTTCAATCAGGAGAGCATTTATCGTGGTACTCAGAATGAGGATGTGAGACTTGTTCCTGTTGGCTTTGATAACAACAATTACAATTGTGCTACGACAACAAATCCAGACGTGTTTTGGGCTATCCCACAATAGGATGAGGCTGATGACAATCCAGTATGAATAATGTAGCAGCTATACGCAGAGAGCGCAGAAACAGAAAGAATTTTCTGCGTTCTCTGTGTGTTCTGTTTTTAACTCTGACCTGTATTATTCATGGGAGTTAACAGGAGTTAAGTGATGATAAAATAATAACATGGTACAAAATGCTTTTGATAATTTGGCACGCTTTAACTCACCTTGTTGGCTATTTTGTGCCTGCTACTCAGTCATGTAGCCCCCGCTACACTCCTTCGTAGCAAGCACAAAATATCTCAACAACCTGAGTCAAATCGTACCAACTTATTTTTTTATCATCACTTAGCTTAAGCAGGAGTTAACAGGGAGTTAACAGACGATACTTTTGCCAAACTTGGTTCATGCCAACAACAAGACATTTGTCCGTTAACTTCCTGAGCGATAGCGATAACTCCTGATAACTCCCGTTAACTCCGTGAACAATACAAGTTAACTCTAATACCATAGGGAAGTGGTGGGATATTCGTAGGTTGTGGATGGATTATTGTGAAAAATTATTGTAGATTGCAATTTTTTGTCTATCTTTATCCTGTATTATTGTTACTGGGCTTAAAGCATCTACATGAAGCCGAGTCTATAAAATATAGAACTGTCTATGAAAGAAAAAGTTGTTAGAGTGATTATTCTGTTTGTTGGGCTTGTTATTGCCCATCTGGGTGTGTCTATGTTTCTTTTAGCAAACCTTGGCTCAGACCCGTTCAATGTTATGATTCAAGGTCTTAGTCGGTGGCTTGGCGACATGATAGAGTCTCCTTTCATCACTCATGGTAATACCCATGTGGCAGTAAGTGTGCTGATTATCATTGTGCTGTTGTTTACTGACCGTAGTTATATAAAGATTGGAACATTGATATGTATGTTTTGTGGCGGACCGATAATTGATGTTTTCAATCTTTTGCTTGGTAGTATAATCACTCCTGAAAGCACAATGGTGATAAGGATTGTATGCAATGTGCTTGGCTGTGCCATTTTAGCTTGTGGCATGTCTATTGTAATCAAGTCGGATGCAGGTACGGGGCCAAATGATTTGGTTGGTGTGGTGATAAGCGATAAGCTGAAGAAGAAATTCTCGATTATCCGTGTGATAGTTGATGCATGTTTTCTGTTATGCGGCTGGTTGATGGGCGGCGCGGTAGGACTCGGCACTGTTATATGTCTTTTCCTTGTAGGTCCAGTGGCAGGATTTTTCTTGCCTCGGAGTGAGAAAGTCATTAAAACTGTTGTGGAAAGATTTGTTGCGCCAATGACTTGAGTTTCAGTCCTAAGGCTTCTTGAAAAAGGCTCGTAAAGAGAAATGAATTAAACACATAAATGCACGATACAAATGAAAATCAGAACAGCAAAGGTGTCGGATGCAGAGGCTATACTAAGCATCTATGCACCATACGTAGAGAACACAGCAATAACATTTGAGTATGATGTTCCTTCTATTGAGGAGTTTCGTATGCGTATAGAAGGGACTTTGAAGAAATATCCTTATCTTGTTGCGGAGACGGATGAGGAAGGCATTATAGGATATGCGTATGCTGGGGTATTCAAAGGAAGGGCTGCTTACGACTGGTGTGTGGAGACTTCCATCTATGTGAAGCAGGATGCTCATGGGCGTGGCATAGGAAAGGCTTTGTATTCGGAGTTGGAGTCACGTTTGAAAGCACAAGGCATTCTCAATGTTAATGCCTGCATCACATGGATGGATGAGGAAAATGAGTATGTGACTCATCAAAGCCCGGATTTCCATTCACATCTTGGTTATACCAAATGTGCGCATTTCCATAAATGCGGATATAAGTTTGGCAGATGGTTTGACATGATATGGATGGAGAAAATGATTGGTGAGCATGAATGTGTGGAGCCTCTGCATAATAAGCGATAAAACGAGAGACACAAAGACGAGGAGCATGTACTCCAATGTCTTTGTATCTCTTTTTCGTAGTGCAAGCTTTCCTGTCAAAAGACAGAGCCTTTGATTATTTGAGTAGTTCTTTAATCTTTGGCATCATGTCTTCTTTTGTTGCTGTTGGCTCAAATCGTTCTATGACATTACCATTTCTGTCTATCAGGAACTTAGTGAAATTCCACTTGATGTCAGAAGTCTCACGCCATCCAGGGATGTTTGCGTCAAACATGTTTTCAAGAATGGTTGTTAGCTTGTGATTGGCATCGAAGCCAGCAAATCCTTTCTGCTTCTTCAACCATGTGTAAAGAGGAATTTCATTGTCGCCATTCACTTCAATCTTGTGGAACTGAGCAAATTGGGTGTGGTAGTTTATCTGGCAGAATGAGACATATTCGTTGTCGCTTTCTGGTGCTTGTTCGCCAAACTGATTGCATGGGAAATCAAGTATTTCGAATCCCTGTTCACTGAGTTCTTCATACATCTCCTCAAGTTCTGTGTATTGAGGGGTGAATCCGCAGCGGCTTGCGGTATTTACAATAAGAAGCACTTTGCCTTTGTAGTCAGAAAGGCTGACACTCTCTTTCCCTGTGCTTTCCACAGTGAATTGATAAATATTGTCTGTATTCATCCTGTTTTTCTTGTTTGTCGCAAAAGCGATTGTTATAACGAATAGTAACAGTATAGAAGACGAAATTCTTCTCATATATTCTTACTTTGCAAGTTGTGCTCCGTCTTTGAAGGCGTTTCCTACAGATTCGCCGAGCACACGGTATGTGTTGCCGATAGAGTCGTAGCAGATAAGCTGAATCTTGTCAAGGTCAGGGTTGCCGTTTGCGTCGAGATATTCTTCTTCGCAACGAACATTGATGATGTCAGCCACAAGATTGCATCCGCCTCCTGGCTCTGTCTGGCCAATCTTCTCTGCAACCTTGCATTCGAGGGTGATTGGGAAGTTTGTGAATACAGGAGCGTTGACATTCTCTGCTTTCTCGACTGTCCATCCGCAAGTTGCAACCTTGTCTGGGTCTTTTGTTGCAGGAGTGATACCTACGTAGTCTGCAGCAATAAGGTTCTGCTTGTTGGCAAGTGCAACAGTAAACTCTCCGTTAACCTCAAGATTTGCTGTTGTTGTGTGTTTTGCAAGTGAGATGGTGATCTGTGATAAGTCCCATTCGCCAACCCATGCTGCATTCATAGCGTTAGGTTTTCCTTCTGCGTTGTAAGTTCCGATGATTGCTACTGGCATTGGCTGGAGCCAAGGCTTTGAACCGAAATTTTTGTGTGCCATAATTGTATGTATTTATTAGTTAATAATAAGTTGTACTTAACTGAAAATCTGTTTTATTGCTACGATGGGGTGGTAAATCATCATTCGAGGACCGGAATAACGCATTACACGCCGTATGGCTTCACGCATATCTGGTCGGTAGCAGTGTATAGGGCAGACTTTGCATTTCTTTTTGTTTTCGCCGAAACGGCAATGGTCAAGACGTTCATGAGCATACTCAAGCAAGGCGGCGCACTCATCACATAGCTCTCCCTTGTGATGATTTCCGTTGCAGTAGATTTTTATCATCTGTCCTACCGTCTTTTTCTCTTGTTCGATTTTTGTCATATTGCGGCTATGAGTTTGTCAAGCAGAGGAGCTAATGCTGTGAGTTCGTCTATTGACAGTCCTTTGCTAGCGAGATTCGTTACGAGGCATTCAGGTATGCCCTTTGCTCTTTCTTCCATCTGCTTACCCTCTTTGGTGAGTGAAATAATGCGCTGGCGACTGTCAACTGCTCCTTTTGTTCTTATGATAAGACCTTGTTTCTCCATACGTTGAAGAAGTGGGGTAACTGTATTTGTCTCCAGTTTCAGACATTCGGTGATTTCGTTGATAACACGGTTGTCCTTCTCCCAAAGCACCATAAGCACAAGGTATTGCGGGTATGTAATGCCAAGTTCCTTGAAGAAAGGAGTATAGCATTGCGTGACGAGTCGGGCAGCCGTGTATAGTCGGAAACAAACTTGATTGTCAAGTTTCAGCTGTTCGTATGCCATTGCTTATTTGTTATAATTATATTTTTCGCAAAGTGCTTTGCGTTCATCTTCAGAGAGGGATGCCAGGTAGCCTTTCCATCCTGGACAGAAATTTATGTGCCATCGCCAGAATTTGCCAATTAATGAGTTGGGATTGCTGTCGTACTTTGCGCGCAGTTTACATTTTGCGCATGGTTTTTCGTTTGCCATAATCGTCTTACTTATTGTTTTTTGTTCAAGCATTGTGGAATATCCTATAATTATCGTGTACGATATTGTTGAGTGTTATTATAGGAGTTTGTCCACTTCGTGATATATTGATAACCTACTTGTTATAATGCAAATGTAGTGAGTAAATAAATATCGCAAACGATATATATGTTAAAAAATATTTTTCTTTGTGTTTTTCTTGCATTATATTTAATATGAATAATCAAAATGCAATCACCACTTGTCAATTATAGTGTTTGTGATGGTTTAAGTCAATTGTGTTTAAAAAGAATATGGGAGTGTGTCAAAAGTCAATTTTTCAACTTTCGCAAGTATGCAACTTGCTCGTTTTTAGGAGTTAAAGTGGAGTTAA
>JAKSLL010000114.1 GCA_024401215.1 Bacteroidaceae bacterium | reverse complement strand
GACAAAGGCTTGCATCAAGTCGGCAGAGAGCCTTATCAACAAACGCAATGTTAAATCTATGCGCTTGGCAGGTGAGGAGTTCTGCGGTGCGCTTAACGAGATACTAACTATCATCGGTGAATACGAGTGGCTCACCTCGAAGTTCGGTACCGAAGGCGAATACCAGGATGTACTTGGTCTCTGCAAGATTGCCACCATCGATGAAATCGGCGAGAAGAACTACAGTCTTACTCCTGGTGCCTACGTAGGCGTTGCCGAGGTTGAGGACGATGGTGTTGACTTCAATGAGCGTATGAACGATATTCATACAGAACTCTCACAGCTAAATGCCGAAGCCAACGTGCTGATGAGTGAGATAATGAAGGAATGGAACGGCCTGAAAGGCCAATAAGCCAATAGCCCAGGGCAAGCGAAGCGACACCCTGGGTTTCTGGGAATCAATAAAAAAACAACGCCCTGTAAGGGCAAAAGCCCAAAATAGATAACAATGTCACAATCTCTTTGCAAAATATACCTACATGTGATATTTCACATAAAAACGACGAGTCCACACATAAAAGGTGAGGACCTTAATCGACTGCATTCATACATAGGTGCACTTATCAACGAAACCGGGTGCCAATCCATACGTGTAGGTGGTACAGAGAATCACGTCCATGCGCTATGTTTGCTCTTACGAACGGAGAATATCGCTCATCTGGTTGAAGAAATGAAACGCAATAGTAGCAGGTGGATAAAATCGTTGGACAATCACTACGTGCATTTTGCATGGCAAGGCGGTTATGCCGTTTTCTCGGTCAGTCAATCAGTGGTAGATAAGACCCTGGCATACATCGAAAACCAACAAGAACATCATAAAAAGCATTCCTTTGAGGACGAGTATTTGACATTTTTGAGGATGTACAATATTGAATATGACGAACGATATGTTTTATCAGACTAATACACAAGGCTTTTGCCCTTACAGGGCGTTTGCACTCACACAATCACACCAAACCCAAGGCGTTGCCGTTGGGCTAGGAGCTCCATTGCCCCTTCGGGGCGTCCTTGATGCGGATGAATGAAATCACGAAGGAATGGAACGGCCTGAAAGGCCAATAAGCTCATAGCCCAGGGCAAGCGAAGCGGCACCCTGGGTCTCATGAAATCAATAGAACCAACGCCCTGTAAGGGCAAAAGCTTACATGTACAATGCTACAATCTCTTAGCATACATCGAGGAGGTACCATATTGAATATGACGAACGATATGTTTTATCAGACTAATACACAAGACTTTTGCCCTTACAGGGCGTTTGCACTCACACAATCACACCAAACCCAAGGCGTTGCCGTTGGGCTAGGAGCTCCATTGCCCCTTCGGGGTGTCCTTGATGCGGTGGCACCATCATTCCAAAACCAGGCAGCCAAAGATTATGGTATCATATTCAGAAAGGAGGATGAGGAATGAGTGAGTGGAAGAAGGTTAAGTTGGGGGAAATCTCTGATTCATGCTTAGGCAAAATGCTTGATGCAGTAAAGAATCGCGGAGAATACCAACCCTATCTTGCCAATCTAAACGTAAGATGGGGCAGCTTTGATTTAGATAATTTATCCACGATGAGATTCGAAGAGCATGAAGAAGATCGTTATGGAATAAAATATGGTGACCTCATTATCTGCGAAGGTGGTGAACCTGGACGTTGCGCTATTTGGAAAGACCAAATGCCTAATATGAAGATTCAAAAGGCCTTACATAGAGTTCGAGGTAAAAAGGATATTATTGATAACTTCTATCTTTTTTACTGGTTCTTATTTGCAGGAAAGAGAGGATACATTGATCAATATTGCACAGGTGCTACGATAAAGCATCTGCCTGGACAGAAATTAAAGGAAATTGTGATTGACCTCCCCCCTCTCGCAACCCAGCACCGCATAGCAACCATTCTCTCTCGCTACGACTCATTGATAGAGAACTATCAGAAGCAGATAAAGCTATTGGAGGAAGCTGCTCAGCGACTCTACAAGGAATGGTTCATCGACCTCCGTTTCCCTGGATATGAAAATGCAAACATCGTGGATGGAGTGCCAGAGGGATGGGAGAAGAAGAAACTTGAGGATTTCTGTAACGTCTTTACTGGAAAGAAAAATGCGAATGCTGCAGAACAAAATGGAAAGTATAAATTTTTCACTTGCAGTGATACACCCTTAAAAATTAATAGCTTTATTTACGATGGAGCGGCAATTTTGATTTCTGGGAATGGTTCATATACAGGTCGAACGACTTTCTATGAGGGTAAATTTGATTTGTACCAAAGAACATACGCATGTACAATCAAAGAGAATGTAAATCCTATACTGATTTATGGGTTATATGAAGCTGTAAAATGTGAGCTGACCACGCAAATATCGGGAGGAACACATGGTGCAGCCATACCTTATATTGTTATGGCTGACGTTACTCAATTTAATTTTCTGTATAATGAATACGTTATGTTGAAATTTTCAGAAATAATGAATTGTAATTTGTCACAAAATCTCTCCCTCCAATCCCAACTCCGCCTCCTCACCGAAGCGCGTGACCGCTTGCTTCCCAAGTTGATGAGTGGCGAGATAGAAGTATAGAACGAAAAAGCAACGAAACATGAACGAGATACAGTTTTTACTATACAGCATGCCTGATGGCGACGGCAAGGTGCAGGTCGTCATAAAAGACGAGACTCTATGGTGCACACAGAAAGCGATGGCACAACTCTTCGACTGTAGTACAGACAATATAGGACTTCACCTGAAGAATATTTTTGCATCAGGAGAGTTGAACAAAGATTCAGTTACCGAGAAAATCTCGGCTACTGCTTCTGATGGAAAGAATTACCTAACACAGTTCTACTCCCTCGATGCCATTATAGCCGTGGGTTATCGCGTGAACAGCCTCAAGGCAACTCGTTTCCGTCAATGGGCAACTAAAATACTCAACGAATACATCCGCAAAGGTTTTGCCATGGACGACGAGCGATTGAAGCAGAGCAAGACGCTCTTTGGCAAGGACTATTTCCGTGAGTTACTGGAGAGGGTTCGCAGCATCCGTGCCAGCGAACGCAGAATATGGCAACAGATAACCGACATCTATGCCGAATGCTCGTTTGACTACGATAGCAAGTCGCCTACCACACGCGAGTTCTTCCAGATGGTGCAGAACCGTTTCCACTATGCCATCACAGGAAAGACAGCACCCGAGATTATCTACACCAGTGCCGACCATACCAAGGAACACATGGGATTGGAAACATGGAAGAATGCGCCAGATGGACGCATACTGCTTTCCGACACCAAGGTAGCGAAGAACTATCTGCCAGAGAAAGAGATTCGCCAGTTGGAGCGTGCCGTAACAGGTTACTTTGACTACATTGAAGACTTGATAGAGCGCGAAAATACCTTCACGATGGAGCAGTTCGCTGCATCGGTGAACGAGTTCCTGACCTTCCGTCGATATGCCTTGTTGCCAGACAAAGGAACGATAAGCCGTGCCGAGGCAGACAGGAAGGCAGAAGAGGAATACAAGCTATTCAACCCAGGTCAGCAGATAGATTCTGACTTCGACAAACATATACGAGGATTATTGGATTAAATCTACGATACTATTATGGCTAAAGATAAAGATACCCAGAAAGTATCCATACGCTTCTATAACGACCGTGAAGTGAGAGCGGTGTGGAACGAAGAGAAAAATAAATGGTTCTTCTCTGTGCTCGATGTGATTGGTGCCATTAACGAGCAGGACGATTATGCCAAGACTCGCAACTACTGGAAGTATCTGAAAACAAAGTTGAAGAAGGAAGGTAGTGAGTTGGTTAGTGTCACTACCCAGCTGAAACTAAAAGCTGCTGATGGCAAGAAGTATAACACTGATGTGCTTGATGCGGAAGGTGTATCTATGCTTGCTAAATCAATACCGAACCAGAAGGCAATGGCTTTTCTATATTGGCTTACCTATAGCGACAACACCATTGACGGACAGAGCCGTAAGAAGGCATACACCTTATTTGAGAGCAACCTGCTTGAAAACATCCCCGAAGGAACCGTAAAAGGTCTGCTGCAGATACATTCTTACCTGTTTGGTGGACTCTATGCCTTTGCCGGTAAGATTCGCACCAAGACCATCTCGAAGGGTGGCTTCACCTTTTGTCTGGCTCAATATCTCGACTCGCAGCTGCAGATAATAGAGCGTATGCCTGAGACAACATTCGACGAGATAATGGATAAGTATGTGGAGATGAATGTGGCTCATCCATTCATGGAAGGCAATGGCCGCAGCACCCGCATCTGGCTCGACTTGATGCTGAAAGCACGATTAAGCAAATGTGTTGACTGGAGTAGGATAAACAAGAACGACTATCTGGAAGCTATGACGCTGAGTGTTGCTGATGCCAGTCGCATCAAGTCGCTCATAGAAGCGGCATTAACCGATGATATCACCAGTCGCGAAATATTTATGAAGGGTATTGATTACTCTTATTATTATGAACAAGAGGATTAACTACTATGGCAAAAGACTTTAGCGAAGACCTACTGATACAGAAATCGACAGCTGAGCTCTTGGAAAAAGAGCTTGGTTGGAAGTCTGTGTATGCTTTCGACAATGAGGTACTTGGCGAACAAGTTACGCTGGGACGCAAGAATCAGAGCGAGGTCGTGCTGACACGGCATCTTCGCTTGGCTTTGAAACGTCTGAATCCATGGATGATGGACAAGCAAATGACGGAAGCCGTGGTTACTTACTCCCAAGGCTGATGAATGGAGAAATAAAAGTTTAAGAATGACTATGGAAAGAACAGATTACATAGAAAAACGTGAGGACATTATTTCGAACATCGAAACCTTGTACTCATATCTTCATGGCGAGAGCGGTGAAGACTATAAACAATGGGCTATTAATAAATTGAAGCGAGGCAAAAATATGGTTGTTGAGGTAATTGATGGCCATATTTGTTTTGCTCCAAGCAGGTTCGTGGGCTACTTAAATAACACCAGAGAAAAGCACGATGAAAATCATGGTGATGGCACAGATACCGATAATAGAATCAAGCAGTACTATCAGAAAGTGGCCGATGAGAGACTTGATGCCCTTATGCAAGCTGAGTTATCAAAGTATGAGGAAGCGTCTGCCAATAAGAAGTATTGGATTCCAAATGGCTTGACGATAGAAGATATACTAGCGCACTCAAATATTAATTCACGCAGGTATTGGGTTTTCGCTCCAGGAGAATCTTGTGATCATTGGGAAGAGTGTAAATCAGAGGGAGTAATGCTTGTCGGTTGGGACGAGGTGGGAAATCTTACTCAATACGAGGATAAAAATTCTATTGATGCTGCACTCAAGATTGCGTATCCAAACGGCAAAGATAGTTACAGAAAAAACGATGTCAGCACATTGTGGTATATGTGCCATGAAATTCAAGTAGGGGATGTCGTATATGCTAGAAATGGTCTGAGCGAAATTCTTGGTCGAGGAGTTGTAACTTCAGATTATTTCTATGATGAAGAACGTGACGATTTCTGCAATGTACGAAAAATCAAGTGGACTCACCTCGGACGCTGGCCTGCTTCAGCATTAAGTATACCAACTATTATTCCCAAGTATGGACAATGGGTGGAAGAAATGGAGAAAACAATAACTTTATCAGAATCAGATAAAACTATGCTCAACGATATCCGCAAATATGCAACTCTTCTTCAGCAGAAAAAGAATATCATCCTTCAGGGTGCTCCTGGTACAGGAAAAACCTATAATACAGCTGCCATTGCACTATCGGTAATCGGTGTGACAGATGTTGATTTAACTAACCACAAGGCTGTGATGGAACGATATGAGGAGTTGCGTAAGAAACACCAGATTGCATTTTGTACGTTCCATCAATCAATGGAATATGAAGACTTTGTAGAAGGCTTAAAACCATTTCCTGTTAAGGATAAAGATGGGAATATGATTGGCATGGAGTATCGCGTAGATGATGGAATTTTTAAGCAGATATGCAATGATGCTTTGGAAAATCTTAGACAATCTAAGACCGAAACAATTCAACAAGTAAACTACGAAGAACTCTTTGATAGTTATTGTTTATTTATAGAACAAGAACTGGCAAAGTTGGCTGATAATGGTGAGGATGCTGCTATCATGTTACACCCTAAGAGCAAAATGAAGATGCGTGGTATCTCAAGATCACGTGGAAAGATTAACAGTATTCTTATTGGGCAAGGTGAACATGGCTCTACACAATCTCTATCAAAGAGAATGTTTGTTCGTGACTATGCTGATTTCTTGTCAGGTAATATAAAAAGTTATTTAGATATAAAACCAGCTTATGATAGCCAGTCAAAATTCCATGGGAATGCTATCTATTATTATCCTCTTTATGAAGAGATAAAGAAGTTCTCAGAGAAAAACAAAGAGACTAAGAGCAATGTGGAAAAGACAGAGGCGAAGAACTATGTTCTCATTATAGATGAGATAAATCGAGGAAATGTGTCCAAAATCTTCGGAGAACTGATAACTCTACTTGAATCAGATAAACGAGTTGGCGAGAATACAATTCACCCTATAACTGTAAAATTACCATACTCAAAGAATTTCGATGATGAAGAAACTGATGATTTTGTAGTGCCAAGCAATCTCTACATCATCGGCACAATGAATACTACCGACCGAAGTACAGGCACTCTCGACTATGCTTTGCGTAGAAGGTTCGCTTTCGTAACTTTGAAATCGAATGTGTCTGTAATTGAGGAACATTATGATAAACTTGGTAATGAGGACCTGAAGAATAAGGCTGTCGCACTATTCAACGATATAAAGAAATTCATTGAGGATCCAAATCATTTGTCTGGCGACATGGATATTGATGACCTTATGGTGGGTCATAGTTACTTCATGGCAAAGAATGAAAGAGAACTGTTGGCAAAGGTAGAGTACGAGGTGTTGCCTCTCATTACAGAGTACATAAACGACGGTATTCTCAATGTAAAGAAAGACGAGAAGAAAAAGGCGTTTGATGCCTGGAAAAATCTTCAACCGTTTGAAATGAAAAGTGAAACTACAGAAAGCGAGGACATCATATAATAACAGTAATGCATCTTCGAGAACACGAACAGTTGAAAGTAGAACGCCACGAGAAATATGATAAGCTCTCGTTGGTTTCTTGGACCCGTTCATTGAATAGTGATGAATGGGGCTACTTCGCGTCGTATAAAATTGGAGCAGAATGGGTTGACAATGAAGAGGCTTTAATAGTGACAGCAAAACGAGGAATGGAAAACATTGACTTTCTTGAAATGTTCATGACTTGTTTTTCTTCCAACTTGGCTTTGGAGTCATTCTCTAAAATCTATTCAATCGACTATGATAAGCCATCAATCAAGGCTCCATCGTTACAAGGAGTAGTCAGCCCATTGATGATGCTCCATTTCCTTGGAGTGGTTGGAAGAATAAAGACTCTGAAACGAGGTTATGTTCATCACAGCGAGAACTTGAAAAAGGTGAAAGGACACATCGCCCTACTTAAAAATGAAAGAAACAACATCTTGCAGAAACGATATGATCGTATATATTGCGAGTATGATGAGTATTCTGCTGATATTCCGGAAAATCGACTTTTGAAAAAAGCATTACTCTTCGTAAGGAGAATGATGCAGAACATGGGAGATGGTCATAGATCGTATGACAAAATAAACCTCGCAATAAGGAAAAGTCTTGCTTTGTTCGAGAATGTGAGCGACGAGGTGAATCTGAAAGAGGTAAGCCAGATAAAAGCCCACAAGTTGTTCAAGGAATATGCTGAGGCTATAAGACTGGCAAAACTGATTCTTCGTCATTTTGACTACAGCATAAACAAGGTTTCTGCCATCGAGGAGCAAGTCGTTCCTTTTGTTTTGGATATGTCATTGCTCTATGAGCATTATGTATATGGATTGCTCTATGAAGCATATCAGAACAAAATCACATATCAGTATAGCAGCCTGACAGGAAAGCCTGATTTTCTTTATCATTCGCAGGGTTTCAAGGCAATCCTCGATACGAAGTATATTCCGAAATACGAGAATCAAAAGCTTGACACAGATGTTGTAAGGCAGTTGAGCGGTTATAGTAGAGACTTGAAGATATTGAGATACTTGGGATATGAAGATGTTTCGGAAGAGGCACCATTGCCAAATGTACCCTGTGTTATTATCTATCCTGAGGAAGGTGGTGAGATAAATAACCCGTTCCTCAATATTTCATTAAAGAAACTATGTTCGAAGAGTGTGAGAGGACTTGCGCTATTCTATAAAATAGCAATATCAGTCCCTACATTAAAGGGGTAAATATTTTTAATTATGGCAAAAGACTTTAGCGAAGACCTGCTGATACAGAAATCGACAGCTGAGCTCTTGGAAAAAGAGCTTGGTTGGAAGAGTGTCTACGCCTTTGACAACGAGGTCATGGGTGAGACAGGAACCCTCGGGCGTAAAACTCAGAGTGAGGTCATTTTGACTCGACATCTGCGCATGGCTTTGAAACGTCTCAACCCTTGGATGACGGACAAGCAGCTGACGGAAGCTATTGAACGCATGATCAGCTACATGAGCTCTCAGACACTGATGCAGATAAACGAGGAGAAGTACCAGTATCTGCGCGATGGTGTGCCTGTTACTCGCCTGAAGCCTAACGGTGAGACGGAACAGGTCAAGGCGCGTGTCATGGACTTTGCCAATGTGGATAACAATGAATTTATTGCCGTAAGGGAACTGTGGATAAAGGGGCCTATCCATAAGCGCAGGGCAGATGTGGTGTGCTTTGTGAATGGTTTGCCGCTTATCTTCATAGAACTGAAGAACCACGACCAAGATATACAGAATGCCTATACCGACAACTATCGTGACTATCTGGACACCATCCCTCATCTGTTCCACCACAATGCCATGATAATGTTGAGCAACGGCATGGAAAGCCGTGTGGGTACGGTGGGGGCAAAGTGGGAGTTCTTCCATGAGTGGAAACGACTGACGGAGCTGGATCATGGCAACATCGAACTGCCTACGATGCTGCGAGGTATCTGCAAGAAGGAGAACCTGTTGGACTTGCTTGAAAACTTCATCCTCTTTGACCATAGTGGTGGTTCAACGGTTAAGATCTTAGCACGCAACCACCAGTACCTTGGCGTTAATCAGGCCGTAGAGATGTATCGCCATCGTGAGGAGATGAAGGGTAAACTGGGTGTATTCTGGCACACTCAAGGTTCTGGCAAGAGCTATTCGATGGTGTTCCTGGCTCAGAAGATCAGACGTAAGTTTGAAGGTTCGCCAACAATCGTGGTGCTTACCGACCGCGATGAACTGAACAAGCAGATAAGCGATACCTTTGAGAACTGCGGACTATTGGGTGGATTGAAAGCCAAGCAATTCATCGCCCACAGTGGGGATGACCTGAGGCAGAAGCTGCAAGGTAATCCTTCGTTCATATTCTCGCTGATACAGAAGTTCAACAAGGCAGATGCAGAACCCGTCTATCCTGACCATGACATCATCGTGATGAGCGATGAAGCACACCGCACACAGAATGGTGTGTTTGCCGATAACCTTATGCACATGCTTCCAACAGCCAACCGTATCGGCTTCACTGGTACTCCTTTGCTTAGGGATGACAATATTACGGCTCGTACCTTCGGACAGTATGTGTCGGTGTATGACTTCAAGCGTGCCGTAGAGGATAAAGCAACCGTGCCCCTCTACTATGAGAACCGTGGTGAGAAGTTGCAGGAACTGAAGAATCCCGAGATCAATGCCGAAATTGCTGCCAGATTGGATGAGGAAAATCTGGATCCATCACAGCAAGCTAAACTCGAACGAGAGTTTGCACAGGAGGTGCATTTGCTCACAGCGGAGAAGCGACTGCGAGTTGTGGCACAGGACTTTGTGCGCCATTACAGCGACCTGTGGACAAGTGGCAAGGCTATGATGGTGAGTTTCAACAAGGTGACTTGCGTCCGCATGTACAACTATGTGCAAGAGTATTGGCAAAAAGAGATTAAAGCTCTGCGAAAGCGCATAGAACAAGATCCTTGGCAACAAGAAGTGCAGGAAATGAAGCGCAAACTGCAATGGATGGAAGAAACGGAAATGGTAGTTGTGGTATCACAGGAACAGAACGAGATACAGACATTCAAGAAATGGCGACTCGACATTACTCCGCACCGTGAGAAAATGGAGAAGCGTGAACTGGATAAGGAGTTCAAGGATGCCGACGGCAAACTTCGTGTGGTTTTCGTCTGCGCCATGTGGCTGACAGGCTTTGACGTGAAAACGCTCTCTTGTCTCTATATCGACAAGCCAATGAAGGCTC
>JAKSLL010000113.1 GCA_024401215.1 Bacteroidaceae bacterium | reverse complement strand
GCTTGCGAAGAACCTTGAAGAGCTGTACATACTGGTCTGTGTGCATAGCCTTAACGTGATCCTTGATAGCGACACCTTCGCGAGAGAACTGAAGCTGACCGCCCATTTCCTGATTTGCGCGGATGTCAAGCTCTGTGAAGTGGATGTGCTTTACAAGCTGAGAGTACTTAACGATAGCAGCCTCTACATCTTCCATAGATGGACCGTAGATGTTGTAGTGACCCTGCATACCGATACCTGTGATAGGCACACCAGCATCCTGCATCTTCTTTACCATGTTGTAGATGCGGTCGCGCTTTGCAGGATCTGCAGCGTTGTAGTCATTATAGAAAAGGATAGCGTTAGGGTCAGCCTCGTGAGCGAACTCGAATGCTTTTGCTATGAACTCGTCACCGAAAGTCTTATAAAGACGTGACTCGCGGTAATCGCTTGGTTGACGATTGCCCCAGCGAGGACCTCCGCCGTTGCCGTCTGCCATAGCTTCGTTCACTACGTCCCAGCAGTAAACAACATCTTTATATCTGTTTACTACAGTATGTATATGTTCGCGAAGACGCTTATAGAATACCTCCTTTGAAACCTCCTTGCCTTTATTGTCTGTGAACATCCAGTCACAGAACTGAGAGTGCCAAACAAGGCAGTGGCCACGCATCTTGATGTTGTTCTTACGGCAGAAGTCTGCTATCTGGTCTGCCTGCTCCCATTTCCATTCATTCTCCTTTGGGTGGAGTTCACCAGATTTCATAGCATTCTCGCAAGTGACGCTGTTGTAGTTTGTGAGGATAATTTTCTGAGATGCCTCGTCAAGGTTGCGATTGTTGAGGGCAACTCCAACTTTGAAATAATCCTTATAGGTGTCCTTGAGGCCATAAGAATTATCACGCTGCTGTCTGCCAAACTGTGCAAAGGCTGATGTAGCGCATGCAACAGCCAGAGTAGCGGTTAAAAGTAATTTTTTCATTAAGTAGATTTTTAAATAAGTTGATTAGTTTTTATTGTCGAGTGCAAAGTTATAGAAAATTAACCCATTACGACTTTGCAATTTGTATCTTTTTCTTTTGTCTGTGATACATTGTCATATAAAAGGGCTCCATAAATTGATTTCAAACGTTTTTTTGCTGAAATCAATTTATGGAGCCTCGCTATGCGTTGGATGTGCTGAGTTATCTCTTGATGTATTTCTTTCCGTTCATGATGTACATGCCCTTTGCTGGTGTGGCAACCTTGCGTCCCATGAGGTCGTAGCAAGTGTTGTCGCTGTTGCTGTCGCCAGAAGTGATGATGTCGTCGATAGCTGTTGCCTCCTCGTTCACTCCATCATTGCTGACAAACACCTTGTCGATGATGATGCCTGTGCTTCCGTCAGAAGAGAAGCCTGCGAGGTAGATGTGTGAAGGATCAATTTTCTTGCCCTTGGCATCGGTCATGTTCTGAAGGTCGATGACAGCCTCCTTGTTGGACTTCATCTCGTAAGAATAGCATGTGCTGAGATAGTCGTCTGTGTCGAAAATCTTAAACACAGGCTTGCATGTTGTTGAACGCTTAAGTCTCACGACGAGATATTTGTAGGCAGAGAGGTCGATGCTCTTTGAGTATCTCCATCCACCGAAACCTGTGAAGTTATTCTCCTTGCCATTTGTGAGCTGTCCGAGAGCGCCAATCTTTGAGAACTTGCCTGTGAGGAAGAGTGAAGGGTTGAAAGCGTCAGCTGTGAGAGGGAACAGAGTCTCGCTTGTGTCGAAGTCGATTTCTTTCTTTGTGTCGAGCACTTTGAGCATCTGTGTGGCATAGCGCTTTCCGATTGTGCGGTAGCCTTCAGCTGTGAAGTGGAGTCCGTCGGCTGCACCAGGGCAGTTCTTTGAAGAGATGACATAAGAGTTTGGGATGACAGGACCTGTTGTTGCTATTACGGAGTTATGGCCCCAGCATACACCGCCAACCTCCTGAGTGAGAAGCTCGCCGATGAGAAGCGGTGTCTCCTCCTCGTTGAGGTCGAGGTCCTTGAGCATCTTCAGATATACCTTCTTTACTTTGAGAGGCCAGTCTTTCTGTGTGTTGTTTGAACATCCCTGGTGAAGCAGGATACCCTTTATTACACCCGCCTTCTTTGCCATCTTTGCGAGTGTGATGAGTTGGCGGTAAGGGTTGTTGTTGTATTCTGCACAGTAGTTTTTGAACCACTGCTCAGAGCCTGCAATCTGGCTTGCGCACTTCTCCTCGTCGAAGAGTTCGATTGCGCATCCGCCAACAGCGACATTGATGATTCCTACAGAGATGCTTTCTGGCAGCTGCTCCACCATTGTGCGGCCGAAGTAGTCGGCAGGAGTGAGTCCTGTGTATTCGCGGCAGAGAGGAGGGTAGGCTGTGTACCACTTGCCCTTTGTGCGGCCGAGTGAAGGCATGTTGACAGCAGCCATCATGCGGAAACGTGGGTCAACAAAGCTTCTGTCCTGGCTTTCGATAGCGGCATTGCCTTCCATGTTTGACTGTCCGAAGCAGAGGTATATATGGAAGTTAGGGTCGAACTCAGTAACTTTATACTCATCACCGCCGAAGTTCACTTTTTTGACATTAGCAGACTGAGTGTCGAAAATTGCCATATATGAGTTGAGCTTTGCGATAGCTTTCTGCATTTCGGCTTCGGTAGTGGTTTTGTCGTGTCCGTAGGTTACGATAGCACCTTTGAGGCTGCTGTATATAGTCTTTGATGTCATAGCAGGTGTGTGCTGCCAGTCGGAGATGATTCCTTCTGCCTTTTTCAGCGTGCTTTCATATTCCTCAGCGACAGTCTGCAGAGAAAAGTTCTTGCAGAAAGTCCATATCTCCTTGGCGTTGCCATCCATAGGCCAGTGTCCGCCGTTGTTATACATGAAAAGTTCAACGACGCTTCCGTTTTTGTCGCTGCTCCACACCTCCTTGTCACCATTGTACCAGCTGCCTGGGTTGTGGTTTGGAGTTTTGATGTATGTTGTGAAGGTGTTCTTTTTTGCTATGTTCTCCACATACCCATGAATGTCATACTGCTTGTATGGGAACACATCGTCGCCATAAGCATGGCAGTGGATAAGGTTGACTGGCTGCTTGAGATTGTTCCAAGGTTGCTCGCTGAACTGCACGCCGCTTGTTGGCGCGAAAGCTGCAAAAGTCTTCTGAACCTTCTGGTCGGAAAGGCAATGGTAGATGAGCATTGAACCCATAGAGAATCCAGACCAATAAACGCGGTTGCGGTTGATGCCATACTTCTTCTCCATCTCGTCGATAGTCTGAAGCACGAAGTTCTTGTCTTTGTCTCCGCCAATGTCCCATGTGCTGCCATCGCTTCTGAGGTAAGTCACGATGAACTTCTCGTTGTCGATAAGGTTGTAGAACTTGTCAGAGTCATATTGATACTCTGGATTCTGGTTCATGCCGTGTGTGACAATCATCAGAGGCATGTTGGAGTTTGTTGTTACGGAGTTTGGCGTGAAGACGACCATGTTTCTTTTCTGACCGTTCACGGTGATGTCGAGGCTTGTCTTCTTGTATGCAAAGGTGAACAAAGAAGAGAAAAGCATCATTACGGTAAAGATTAGTGAAATTTTTCTCATTTTGAATTAGTATTAATTGTCATGCAAAGATATGCTTTTTCTTGTACATAAACTTTAGGATATGTTTCTTAAAATAGCAGAAATGTAACATTTCGGCAGAGTGAGGGTGTAAGCAGGTATTCTTGCTCGGCTTTGGCTCTTATTCCGCATGCTTAAGATTGACTGCAATGACGCGTTACACTCCTTCTTCGTCATAAAATTCCTCTCTTTATATATAAAATATGTGTCAACAAGCTTTTTTTCATTTGTCGATTTTGGAGTTCGAAAAAGTTTTAGTTAATTTGCATGCATCAAAAAATGCATTGAGTAGGTGTCTGTGATTAATTTGCTTTTTGATATGTGGTAAATAAGTAGGATGCCTGCTATGTTTTTTGATAAAATGAACATCTATTTATTATATGGAATTGACTAACTATCTTAGAAAAATTAGTGCGGCATGCATGCTGACCATAGCTGCTTCAGGTGCTATGGCTGCAAATACCGTGCAGACTAATACCAGCACAGTTACAACTGCTGTGAAGGTGACGACAAATGTTGATTATGTCCTGACAAACCAGACTCCATTCTCGGGAAATTCCGCTCAGTTAGATATCACCAGCACCGACCATGCTGTGCTTATCTTTAAGAGCATCCGTCCGTCGGAGGTGCTGAGCAAATGGCTTAAATATGTCAAGATAAAAGGCGAGACAGCTGTGGACGGCGTGAACTGCCAGGTGAAGATGTATGCACAGGGCACTATCGTCATGCCATACGCTTCGGATATCAAGCCGCTGACATGCTACACAGAGAAGTATTTTGCTGGCTCGTCATCGTCAGATTACGGCATGGGCAATACGGGAGGATATATGAATACTCTCACAGATGCTCAGCTGAACAATAAAATCAGAAGTTTCAAGCTCAAGCGCGGTTATATGGTGACCTTTGCTGTGGGAAAAGCAGGATGGGGATATAGCCGATGCTTCATTGCTGACAAGGAGGACCTTGAACTCTCAAGTCTTCCGAATGTGCTCGATGGCAAGATTTCGTCATACAGAATATTCAAGTGGAATGACGCACAGAAGAAGGGTCTTGCAGCAGATCTCACTCCTGGCACAAATGCCGCACTCAAATCATCATGGTCGTACACCTGGGGAGTGGGAAATTCTATGGGACCAGATGTGGAGTGTGTGCCTCACCACATAAAGGAGGGCTGGCCATCAATAGCAGATATTGGTAGGCAGAACTTCTCCCCTCATGCAAAGACAAATAATGAACCTGCCAACAATTCTGACGAGAGTCCGGCTTCTGTGAATGACGTGCTCGCCGCCTGGCAAGACCTGATGCGCACAGGATTGCGACTCTGCTCGCCTTCGACACATGACGGTGGATACGGATGGCTCAAAGACTTCATGACTGCCATCGATGAAAGAGGATGGCGTTGCGATATCCTTGACATGCACGGATACTGGACAGCAGGTGCTTTCAATAATCTCTCATATTATTATAACACCTATAAGCGCCCAATATGGATTTCTGAGATGTTGTGGGGCTCGTCATGGAATAAAGACGGCATCTTCACAGTATCTAACTGGGATTCAAATTCTTCAAGTAATCAAATAGCCAACCTCAATGGTATGAAACCTATTCTGCAGAATCTCAACAACTGGGATTATGTGGAGCGTTATGCTATGTGGAATGGCGAGAGAGCGTGTTCAAAAGTCTATCATGACGGCTCTCTGACGGAGCTCGGCAGATTCTATGCAAGCATGGAGCCGGGCATTGGCTATAAGCGTGCTTATGAGTTTGTGCCTAAAGTGGTCATCAAGGCTCCTACAATCAATGATATTGTTTTCATGGACGATTTAGTGATGATAGAATGGTCAGACCCTAACGGCGACATGGTAGATAAGATTGAGGTGCAGTACAAGAAGGGCGACGCAGCAACATGGTCTGTGCTTTCTTCTGTCACGCCTATGGACAAGACTGATGGAAGGGATGTGTCGTATAGCGAGATGTTTCCGCTCGAAAATGCCGATGCATATACTTACCGCATCGTTGACACAGCCGACGGCAAGGAGTATTCCACAGGAGCTATCATCCAGTCGTCAGGATGGATTTCTTCTATCCCTGACAACTATGAGGATTTCTATTATATGATATACAGTCAGGAGGCATCAACAGACCTCTGCTGGGCTGTGGAGAACAATGACGTGTATTATAAGACACCTGCGCCTATAGGCACCGACATGAGTCAGATATGGCAGATTGAGCCTAACGGAAGCAGCAAGGGCTATTCTTTCCGCAACCTCTCCACATACGATTATCTTATGTGCAGCCCTAACTCATGGAATTTCGTTACAAACAACGCAAGTTATCATGTCAGCGCTGCTGCAACAGGATATCTCCCTGAGTTCCATAGTGGAGGCTTCTGGACGGTGAGCAACTGCAACCACTCTGGCAATTATGTCGGCCTGTGGGATGATGACAAGCAGTTTGGTGTTGGTGAACGACTTGCAGGTAACCGCAATTCAATATCTGCTGCCGACCATCTGAAAATCTATGCCATCAAGAAGGTGGAGTTCAACCAGAAGCGCATGGTGGAGTTTGGCTATAAGGATGCCAATTACACATTCGCGAATCCTAATCTCACTTGGGGCGTAGATGGTGACATGAAAAACAGCAATGGAGCTGCCTATCATCCAAAGGGATGGACATTTGTGACTGATGTGTCTGGATGGAATGACTGTTTCGTTGGTACAGGCACCATGAGCACGGGCAAGACAGCATCTGTCGTCAATGCTTGGGCTGGCACAATCAATAGGATAGAGATGATGCAGACGGTGAAAAACCTCCCTAACGGCGTGTATAAGCTGACTGCAGAGCTTGCTACAACAAACGACTACCCACGTACGAAGACAAAGACTGCTGTTTATGGCAATCCGTCAAACTGGAGCAATATCTCTCGTTCGTACAATCTTGTGGGAAAGGGCGATAACACCTTCAGCCTTTACTCATGCTATGTTATAGTGGATAATAATGTGCTTACTATCGGCGTGCGCTCTGACGGCACGTGGCTGAAGTTCGGCGATTTCAATCTCTCGTATGTTTGTGCTGTAAACGAAAGCGACGACGCCGTAAAGGGGTATATCGACAATGGCAGGGCATTGCAGACTCAATGCTGGAATATGGACGCTCAGTGGATGGACCTTTCTGCCTATCCAAACTGCCGCAATATCCAGATAGACCAGACTCCAGAGAATGCGATGATAAAACTTGCTGCTACAGCTACTGTTGACGAGGCATACAATAGCAAGAATGTCATCATCGGAGATGAATGCAAGAATTTTGTAATAGTGGATGAGTCGCCGCTTGTCATCGAAAGTCCTTTCGTGGCAAAGAAACTCACTTACACTCGCAACGACGCAGCTAATGCATGGCATGAACTCTTTGTGCCATTCCGCTTGCCGTCAAGCTCTGGCGTGACAACGGCGAAAATATCTTCTATAGCAGGCGGCACATTATACTATGAGGATAAACCTGCTGAGGCGAACACTCCTTCGCTTGTCAAGTTCAGCAATAATACGATTGTGGCTAACGATGTTGATGTGGCTGTTACTGAGGAGTATAACTCTGAACTGCTTCATGGATATTACCTTAGCGGCAAATCTGCAAGTCCGCTCCGCTGGTGTACAGATGACGGACGTATGCTTTCTGCATTCAGCATGGAGAAGGTGCAGACATTTGTGTTGGGCGATGTCAATGTAGATGGCAATGTGAATATTCTTGATGTGACTCAGCTTGTGAAGATAATACTTGGTGAGCTGACTGACGAGAATGGCACGGCAGATGTGAACGGTGATGGCATTGTCAGCATTGCTGATATCGCAACGCTCATCGATATGATTCTCAAATGAAATGATTGTGTCACTTGCTAATTTGAAATTTATCACTAACAATATGAAACTTAGAACAGTACTAACAGCATTCGCCCTTTGTGTGGCATGCTCAATGCTTGCAGAGAAATATTCTCCTGCTCAGCAGCTCCTTCAGAGGATGCAGAAGTTGCAGAAGAAAGGTTATATGTATGGTCATCAAGACGACCCTTTCTATGGTATTTCATGGGAATGGGACAAAGACAAGTCTGACACAAAAGAGCTTGTTGGCGACTATCCTGCTGTCATGGGCTTTGACCTTGGCGGCATTGAGATGGGCGACTTCAAGAATCTTGACAGCGTGCCTTTCCAAAGAATGAGGGAGGAGATTATCAACCATCACAAGCGTGGAGGAATCATCACCATATCATGGCATCCACGCAACCCGATGATAGGCACTACAGCATGGATTCAGAGCGACACCGTTGCTTATAATCAGGCTGTTGAGGCTCTCAATAAGATTGGACAGGGCGATGTCGCAAGCCTTGTCATCAATCCTAAAAACACGGTGAGAAGCGTTCTGCCCGGAGGCTCGCATCATGATGTCTATATGACATGGCTGAAGCGAGTGGCAGATTTCATGCTCACGTTGAAAGACGATAATGGCAATGCTGTGCCTTTCATCTTCCGCCCATATCATGAAAATAACGGTTCGTGGTTTTGGTGGGGGCAGAATCTCTGCTCTGACGAGGAATACCACCTCCTTTGGATTATGACTCAGGATTTCATCTCCAACTACCGAGGTTCGTTGGAATTGCAAGGGGCTAAATCGCCAGATTTGAAGAATACCATTCTGTGGTCGTATTCGCCAAACCTGCAAGGCAACTGGACAGAAGAGGCATGGATGAAGCGCTACCCTGGCGACGACAGGGTGGACATCATCGGTGAAGATGCCTACCAGTGGGGAGCGGAAGCTGACTTCAAGAGACAGCTCGATGCTGACCTCGCTCTCATCACTTCTATAGCACAAAAGCATAACAAGCTCATTGCTATGACCGAGTGCGGCTATCAGAATTCACCTGACGCTACTTGGTGGCAGCGTGTCTTCAAGCCTATCATAGAGAAATATCCAATATGCTACTTGCTGCCATGGCGCAACTATAAGAAGGAGCATTTTGGAGCATCTAAGGATGCCAATACGGCAGACGACTTCAAGGCATGGAGTGAGCAGAAGAACTTCTTGTTCCTCAATGATATAAAGAAAATAAAATAAATTATTAGATAGAAAATTATGTCAGCAGAATTTGAAAAGAAAGCGAAGGCTCTTCGTGAGCATCACGAACAGCTCCTTACTCGTACAAATATTAAAAAAGAGTGGGGGAATGGCATCTATGACAGATACGAATACCCTGTAGTCACAGCAGAGCATACTCCTCTTGAGTGGCGTTATGACTTCTGTGAGGAGAGCAATCCTTATCTTATGCAGCGCATAATGATGAATGCCGCCTTCAATTCAGGTGCGATAAAATGGCAGGGCAAGTATCTTCTTGTTGTCCGCACAGAGGGTGCTGACCGCAAGAGCTTCTTTGCTGTTGCTGAGTCGCCTAATGGCATTGACAATTTCCGTTTCTGGGATGAACCAATCACCATGCCTGAGGATGTCATCCCTGCAACAAATGTATATGATATGCGCATCACCGCCCATGAAGATGGATGGATATATGGCGTGTTCTGTGCAGAGCGTCATGACGACAGCATGCCTGGCGATCTTAGCGCAGCCACAGCCACAGCGGGCATTGCCCGTACTAAAGATTTCAAGACTTGGTACCGTCTGCCTGACCTCAAGTCGAAGTCGCAGCAGCGCAATGTTGTCCTTCATCCTGAGTTTGTTGACGGCAAGTATGCTTTCTACACCCGTCCGCAGGATGGCTTCATCGATGCAGGTTCGGGTGGCGGCATAGGCTGGGCGCTTGTCGATGACATCGAACATGCAGAAATCAAGGAGGAGAAGATCATCAGCGCTCGCCATTACCACACCATTATGGAGGTGAAAAACGGCGAGGGTCCGCATCCGATAAAGACTCCTAAGGGGTGGCTTCACTTGGCGCACGGCGTGAGGGGGTGTGCCAGCGGTCTCAGGTATGTGCTTTACATGTATATGACATCGCTTGAAGACCCTACGAAAGTCATTGCCCAGCCTGGTGGCTATTTCCTTGTGCCTGAGGGAGGTGAGTATGTGGGTGATGTGATGAATGTGACATTCGCCAATGGCTGGATTGCTGACGGATGCGATGACGCAGCCAATGGAGGTGCTATGCATTCGATGGATGACAAGGTTTATATCTATTATGCATCATCCGACACTCGCATGCATGTTGCCACATCAACGGTGGCAAGGCTCGTTGACTATTGCTTCAATACTCCTGAAGATGGCTTCACAACCGCTGCATCTGTCGAGGCTATAAAGAAGCTTGTCGCTAAGAATAAAGGCAGGTAACAGCATACATAGATACGGCTTTCAGCCGAAGTCAGAATGAAGGAGCGCCCAGTTGGATGATTGACGCTTCGCGCATAGAAGAAAATAAATAAAAATAGACAAAAATAGGAAAAATATACGCTTCGCTAAAGGAAGGATATAGCTAACAAGTATCGTTTTTATTTGTTTTTCGATATTTTTATGTATTTTTTTTCTTAGCGCGCAGCGTGGACAGTTCGAGCTTTTCTTTACTTTTTCTTGCTTGTTTCGTCTATTATGTTTAACTTTGCATGCATAGGGGAGACGATTATGTAAGGTTGATAGTTGATTGACATAAAATAGAGAAAAACAGAACGTGATGAGAATGCAGAAATCTTTGGAAAACAATAAAATAACTGGTCAAAAATTTGGTCAGTTCAATTATTTTGTTAAATCAATCAATC
>JAKSLL010000112.1 GCA_024401215.1 Bacteroidaceae bacterium | reverse complement strand
ACATTTAGAACAATTTCTATAATCGCCTACAAAGGTAAGAGTTTCGCTCCACTTGATATGGAAGTTAAAGAAGTTAAGGAAGTTAAAGGAGTCAAAGACGTTACTGTCGCTGTTGGTATCGTCTTTAACTTCCCCAAGCGACGAAGGAGCTAACTTCTTTAACTCCTTTAACTCCCCACAAGTAAGCAAGTTAAGAACTTGCGTTATCGCTTGCGCTTTCGCAGAAAGAAACTTGAAAAATGTTATGCACAAGGGTGTATATGTAACAAGTGTTACATTTGGCAGATGCTTATTCAATGCAGACTGTCACTCATTATGACTGCCCTTCGTCTGGTGTCAGTATCCAATCATACTTCTTTGTCCATCGCCAAACAGTCACTCTTGATAGGTCTGTCATATTTTGTATTTGGACTTTTGTTACACCTATCTTCATCAGATAACAAAATTGCATTTGTTGCTCATTGAAATTTGCGAGTTCCAATAAAATAGAATAACTTTGTGTAAAAAAACGAAAACCAGAAAAATGAAAGTGTCAGTTTACTTATCACTGTTTGTGATGCTTGTGTTGTTATTTTCTTGTTCGGAAAATCGCGATGCAAGAGCATTGTTCGAAAGGGTTGACTCCTTGATGGATGAGGATCCAAAGTTGGTGTTGATGATGCTGGATAGTGCCAGTGATGCCAGCATTGACTATCCACGCAGGCAGAAGATGAGGTATGAGCTGCTTCGCGCCAAGGCAATGAATAAGGCGTATGTGGATTTCACCACAGACAGCATTATGAAGGAAGTGGTGGAGTATTATGACAATCATGGAACAGCGAATGAGAAAGTAGAAGCGCATTATCTTCTTGGCTGTGTATATCGTGACCTTCACGAATCGCCAGCAGCATTGAGCTGCTATTATGATGCTGTTGAATGTGCAGATACATTGAACGATGAGTGCGATTATGGATTGCTTATGAGAGTGTATGGGCAAATTGCTACAATATTGGAAAATCAATTAGCCCCAAATGAAGCAGTAAAAGCTTGGAAACAATATAGTGCCTGTGCATTGAAAGACAATGATGAATATGGTTATATAAGAGGCATTGAGTTGCAAGCTGGATCATATTATATTATGTGTGATACCATTAAAACGCTTGAAAATATATATAAATCACACGATTTATATCTTCAAAAAGGTTTTAAGGAAGCAGCAGCAAGCGTTTATCCGATGGCTATATACGTCTATTTAGACAGGCATGATTACAAAGAAGCCCATAGATTGATGACCATATTTGAAAGAGAGTCGGGTTTGTTTGATAAAGATAATAATATAGTTAAAGAACGTGAGCATTATTATTATGCAAAAGGTTTGTACTATCATGGAATCAATAAGATTGATTCTGCAATTTTATATTTTCATAAATCAATAGAAGAGTATCCCTATTTTGAATCATACGGAGGTCTAATGAATGCATGGCGAGACAAAGGGAATGTGGATTCTGCATTCCATTATATGACACTGTATGATAATCAATTAAATAATGATTTGGGAGAGATAAATACTGAGTCTGCTATGCAAACTCAAAGCATGTATGACTATTCTCGTAATCAAAAGATTGCATTGGAAAAAATAGAAGAGGCGAAGAAAAAACAAACTATAATATTTGGTCTCATTGTGGTGTTTGTCATAGTTGTATTTATTCTTTGTGTTAATACCATAAAATACAAGGCGCAGAAACAGATGGAGATAGCTTCTTTGAATTCTAATTATCTTAGAGTATATACTCTTTACGAAAAAACGAAAGAAGAATTAGGACAAGTTGGAGATGACTATTCGGAATATAAACAGAATGTGGAGTTGGAGCTAATAGAACTAAAAGAACAGCTCAAAAGTTTTGATGATATGTATAGCTCTCTAAAAACAAATGAAAAGATTGATGCATTGAGGCAAAGTCCAGTTTTTCAAAAAATTGATAAAAAACTTAATCCGCGAGTTAAAGATTTCCATCTTGTAGAAAGTGATTGGAATGATATGATTATTATGAGTAAATTATGTCTTCCTGTTTTTTATGCTAAAATTACAGAAAAAGACATTTTAAGCAGAGAAGAACTTGTAGTTACGATTCTTACTAAAATAGGCTATACGACAAGCAGTATTGCCGTTATTATGGATAAGTCTGTACAGCGCATAACAAATGCCAAATCGATTGCAAACACAAAACTGTTTGGCGACAGTAGTGCTCGTTCTTTTTCCACAAATATCAAGACATTATAGAAAATGTGTATTGAATGTGTAATTTAAACTCAAAATCTTGATATTCAGTAAGCAAGCTGCATGTTTTGTTCCAAATTGTGTAATTATGATGTAATAATCATGGGTCTGTTTGGACTTTTTTAACCATTCATTGTTAGTAACTTTGTGAAGTTTTTAATCACAAAATTACTTAAAAATGAAAAAGTTCACTTATGACGGTTTTGTATAAATCTGATAAGACACACAACATAGGGGAATTTGCGAGTTCCAATAAAATAGAATAACTTTGTGTAAAAAAATCGAAAACCAGAAAAATGAAATTGTCAGTTTACTTATCACTGTTTGTGATGCTTGTGTTGTTATTTTCTTGTTCGGAAAATCGCGATGCAAGAGCATTGTTCGAAAGGGTTGACTCCTTGATGGATGAGGATCCAAAGTTGGTGTTGATGATGCTGGATAGTGCCAGTGATGCCAGCATTGACTATCCACGCAGGCAGAAGATGAGGTATGAGCTGCTTCGCGCCAAGGCAATGAATAAGGCGTATGTGGATTTCACCACAGACAGCATTATGAAGGAAGTGGTGGAGTATTATGACAATCATGGAACAGCGAATGAGAAAGTAGAAGCGCATTATCTTCTTGGCTGTGTATATCGTGACCTTCACGAATCGCCAGCAGCATTGAGCTGCTATTATGATGCTGTTGAATGCGCTGATACGCTGAGTGGAGATTTTGATAATAAACTGCTTATGAGGGTGCATGCACAGATGGCAGACCTTTTCGATAATCAGATCATGCCATACCAAGAATTAGAAGAGTTGTATCTTTATGAGCACTATGCTTTAGCGGCATCTGATACATTCAGCTACATAATAGGTAAAGAACTGGAAAGCCGTGCCTATAATTTGATGAATGATAAAGATATGGAGGTAAAAGCTTTGTTGGAAGCCAACAGATTGTTTAAGAGCAAAGGATATAAAGCTGATGCTGCCCAGGCAATAGTGTCTATTATTCCTGTTTATATTGAGAGGGGCGATACTGCAAATGCTGCGTCTGTAATTCGGTATTTCGAAAATGAATCTGGATTAATAGATGAAAATGGGGATGTCAGCGACAATTTTTGGCATTATTATAATAGCAAGGGACTATATTTCGAGAGCATCAATAATTTAGATTCTGCTGAGTTCTTTTATCGAAAACTATGCAAGCGAGGTTTTAATTATGATGCTTACAAGGGGCTTTTGAGCATTTTTTCGAAGAAAGAAATGGCAGATTCCGTCTTTTTATATTCTTCTCTAAAAGAAAATGCGTTCGATTTGCAATATACAAATTTACATACTCAAGCAATGTTTAACGCAAATGGAATGTATAACTATGCCCGTAACCAACGCATAGCGCTTGAAAAAGAGAAAGAGGCATTGAATTATAGCAATAATATATTATATATATGTGTCATTAGTGGAGTTATTATGCTGCTCTCACTCTATCTGTTCATCAAATACAAAAGGAACAAGAAGAAGGAATACAATCTGCTGGTTAGCCGTTACCATACAAATAGAGAGGAATATCATAAGGCTGTGGATGACTATAGGCAAATGGAAGAAAACTTTGAAGACTACAAAAAGAACAAGGCAGAAGAAATAAATCGTCTGCAAGGTGAACTGACAAATTTTTATTCGGAAAATGCCAAAGAAAACAAAGAGATTGTCATGCAGGAGATAAGAGAAAGTCGTGAGTTTGAAAATATCATGAAGAAAGCCAAGGTGGTTCCATACAATAATTATATAAATGTTGATAATAGCGAATGGGAAGAGCTGTTTGTTTTGTTTAAGAAGGAACTTCCGTCTTTCTACACATTCATAATAACCAATTACATTTTGAGCGAACAAGAGAAAAAAGTCTCTATATTCACGGTGCTTAAAGTTGATACCAAAACAATGGCATTGCTGCTCAACACAACATCTGCAAGTATCTCAAACACTAAGAAAAACATAAGTAAAAAGCTGTTTTCAACAGAGTCGGCAAGGAGTCTATATAGCGACCTTATACAAAAAATATAAAAAAAACGTTTTTCTTTGTGATTTATAATACACTGGTAAACAATATCATATAATACAGGATGAATTTTGGATGAATTATTTACATAAATAAGAGAATTATTATTTTGTATATGTATGTATATTTGCAAGAAACATGTAATGATTCATCTAAAAAAGATGAACTATATGATGTCAATTGTTATGTAATTATCTTGATACAAGATGAACAAGAAATTGATGATATTTACATTAGCGTGTTTCTGCTCGCTATTCTCTTTATCCCATGGCTCAGACAGCTCTCGCATACTGACTTACATCCAGAATGTGATGAACTTCAACAATGCCGTGCCCCAGGAGAAGGTTTACCTCCATCTTGACAACACTGGATACTTCGAGAACGAGACGATGTGGTTCAAGGCCTATGTCACCCGCACCGACAGGCAGAAGCCCACAGACCTCAGCAAGACTTTAAAATACAGAATTTGATTGTTACGATTGGATTTAAGAGAAGCCATCCGGATGGAATTCTCTTCATTAGCTTCGCTGAGGCTCTAAAGATTCTTGATTATTAAAAAATTTGACCATATAATTATTTAATTACCTTTTTATTGTTTGAGCTATGAAAAGAATAGTATTTGTTATCTTGTATTTTATTTCCTGCCTTTTCTGCATGGCAGGATCCACAAAGAAAGAGTGGGTCAAGCCGTTTGTAGGCTATTCCAATACAAAGAGTTTTTGTATTGAGAAGATTTCGTTTTCTGGTAAGCAAACAGCAATAGATGTTGTTGTGTTGGGAAGGCCAGGTGCGGGTTTCTCTCTGTCTTCGACATCACAGATCTCAGCAGGAGGCAGATTGTTCAGAATCAATAGTGTAAAAGGGTTGGAACTTGATTCCTTGTCAAAGATTGGCGATAGTGGACAGAAGAGATTCACCATGCTTTTCCCTGCTGTGCCTGAAGATACAGAAGTGCTTCACTTTGTAGAGGGTGACTCCAATAACTACTGGAAAATATGCAATATAAGCAAAGAGAAGAAAAAGTCTGATGACCAGCTGCCGCAGGAATGGCAGAATATTTGCTATACAGCATGCGATAGCCTCCCAATAAGCCGTATGTCAAAAGACTATTCTACAATACGTGTCAAAGTGATGAACTATGTGCCAGAAATGGGTACAAAAATCGCTGTCAGATATTATTCCATAGGGAGAAGAAACGACCATTTGGGTAATGTGCTTACATCTCCTATAAGTGATGACGGTGTTGCGGAAATCAAAGTGCAATTGCTCTATCCATGCGGAGTTGAACTTTGGATGAAGGAATACGATTCTTACTATAACGGCATGTGGGGGACTAAGTCTGATGTGATTGTCACGCCTGGAGAGAATCTTGATGTGCTGATGAATGCCAACATGCCGAATGATTCTATGATAGTCGCTTTCAAAGGCTCCAATGCAACAGTCAATTATGAACTTAACTGCCTTGGCGCGAGAAATCTGATAGGAGCGGATCTTGACAGTGTGGCAGTGAGGGAGGTCAAAGCATGTCAGCAAGAAACGGAAAAAGTGGATATTTGCAGGAAAAAGTATCTTGAGTATCATGAAATGATAGAAAAAAGTCCTTTCTGTGACGCTACAAAAGAGTGGCTGCGCTTCAAGGCGGAAGAACGGATTTTTTATTTGATGTGGGAATGTCGCATTGAGAAGAAGTACACTTCAACTATAGCCTCTCTCATGTCTGACACTTCTTGCCATTGGAGTAGCAGCCCTGCATTTATGAACTTCATGTATGAATCGCTGTATATTAATACGATGTACAGAGAGCATGGTACGGTTGCCAAACTGTTGTGGCTGGATAAGTTGATCAAAAGGCAGTACAGTTCGCCGGAGCGTAACACGCTGACGAAAGAAAATATAGACGAGCTTATAAATGAAAATCCCGAGTTGAAAGAAGTTTACTTGTTTGCGTCATCTCATATAGATGATGCCATAAAAGAGGCTTCCAAACACTCAAACATGCATGTTTGTACAGAGTATGTAAATGAAAGCAGCAAATTGAAGAGCTCTTTGCTGTCAACCTATAGAGGTCGAAAAATTATAGTTCATGTGTGGTCAATCTATGACGGTATGTCATTGAGAGACATGAATGACTTAGAGGCTATGATGAAAGAATTGAAAGATGCAGGCTATACGGTTATACATGTGTCAGATGCGAGGGGAGTTGAGCATTGGTATGAGACATCTTTGAAGTATGGAGGTGAACATTATTATTGGAGCAGGGCTTGGGAATTTGATGAATTCAAGGATTCACGTTACGCATTCCCTTACACCCAGACATACGAGGTTTATGATGAGGAGGGACGCTCTATGTTCCCAGAAGTATATATAAAAACTGCAGACCAGCTGAAGAAGATGGTAATTGCGAAATGATAGCTCAGCTTTTGTTTAAATGTCTTACTTACCTAAGTTCTAAAAGCCATCATAATAGTTCGGTAGAACATCAATGTTGATATTTTTCAAACAATAGTTGAATAATAACTCCCAGCAGGGTATAATATTGATACAAGATGAACAAGAAATTGATGATATTTACATTAGCGTGTTTCTGCTCGCTATTCTCTTTATCCCATGGCTCAGACAGCTCTCGCATACTGACTTACATCCAGAATGTGATGAACTTCAACAATGCCGTGCCCCAGGAGAAGGTTTACCTCCATCTTGACAACACTGGATACTTCGAGAACGAGACGATGTGGTTCAAGGCCTATGTCACCCGCACCGACAGGCAGAAGCCCACAGACCTCAGCAAGATTCTGTATGTGGAGCTCCTCAATCCGAGCGGCGACGTACTGAAGACCACCAAGTGGCCCATCGACTCCCTCGGCACCGCCAACGGCGACATGAAGCTTGACACTCTTTTCGGCTCTGGCTTCTATGAGGTGAGGGCATATACTCGCTACATGACGAACTGGGGCGTCAACGCCTGCTTCTCCAGGGTCATTCCTGTATTCAAGGCTCCAAAGAAGGAGGGCGACTACCGTGACCTGACCATAGCCAGAAGGCTTTACAGGCACCGCGACCCCAACAACAGAGCCTCTGAGGACTCGCTCTATCAGAAAGCCATAGACGAGGGCATCTCAACAAACGGGCTGATGAAGAGCGTAAGCGTGCATTTCTATCCAGAAGGCGGTGACCTCGTCCTTGGCTTGAGAAGCCGTGTCGCGCTGCTCGCCGTGGATGACAACGGCAGGGCGTACCAGGGTGAAGGGGCTGTCGTGAACGAGTCAGGCGACACCGTCACGACAGTAAAGACCGACTCCCTTGGCAGGGGCTTGTTCGACCTCGTGCCAGACGGCTCCCCCCTCACGCTGCAGATGCGCAACCTGAAGCGCAAGGTTCAGACGTTCGCCCTGCCGGGAGCCAGGAGCGAGGGCTGCGCTCTCACTCTCGACGCCGTGAGCGAGAGCCTGTCCGCAAAGATCGAATGCACGAGCCTGGTTGTCGGCAGGACGATAGGGTTTGCCGTCATGAACAATGGCAACATCACTTACTGCGACACGGTCTCCGCCGCCCCCCTCATCGAGATATCCCTTGACCGCTCGAAGCAGCGACCCGGCGTAAACCAGCTCACGGTGTTCGACGGCATGGGGCGCATACTTGCAGAGCGCATGTTCTTCATCTGCCCCCAGCCTTCGAAGTCGGACAGCATACAGATAAGCTCGGCGACACGGGTGCTGAAGCCGTGCGGCAGGGTCGAGCTCGAGCTGTCGAGCCTGCCCAACACATCAATATCCCTCTCCGCCATGGATGCCGCGACGATGACCAACGGGCGTGAGGGCAACATGAAGACATGGATGCTCCTGTCCTCCGACATAAAGGGCTACATAAGCAATGTCGGCTATTACTTCGAGTCGGACGACTCCGCTCACCGCCGTTCAGCAGACCTTCTCATGCTCACCCAGGGCTGGCGCAGATACGACTGGGAGCTTATGAGCGGTATGAAGACCTTCAGCAATGCCCAGCCCATAGAGGACAGATTCTATGTTTATGGCAGGCTGAACGTTTACCGCAAGAGGAACCCGGTAGGGAATGTGAGGATGCAGGCATTCCTCTTCAATGACAAGGGTCAGAGCCTGTCGGGAGAGACGGTGACGGACGAGAGCGGCAATTACGCCTTCTCGCTCCCTTTTGTTGACGGAGAGTGGAGGATGCAGATTTTCACCCGCAGAGAGGACAGGCGCAAGACGTTCTATGTTGGCATCGACCGCCAGTTCTCGCCTCAGGCCCGCTATATCAGCCCCTCAGAGGCAGAGATCACACACCCGCTTGCAGCCAACATCTTCACCAGAAGGGAGGGAGAGCCTGTTGACACCCTTGCAGATGAGTTCATCCCGATAACGGAGAGGAACCACGTGCTGAAAAATGTGAATGTAAAAGCCAAGAGGCGTTACTTCACAAATGACGACTGGCACTACAAGAACGAGAACTTTGGCAGGCAGTTCGCCACATTATACTATGACATAGACAGGGGTCTGAACGATATTCTTGACAGGGGCGAGCCAGAGCCGACGATTTTTGAGTATCTGTGCAGGGTCAACAAGATGTTTGGAAATCTTGAATGCAAGAATCTTCCTAATATAGCGGGAAATTATCTGTCAAATGATAAATATCAAGTTCCTTATGCTCTATCAAATAGTCCTGCACCTATGCCTCCTTCAATCATGGAGGGAAGAATCTCGTATGGTGGACGACCTATAAAGTGGTTTGTAGATAATGGAGATACGCATGTGGCAGTTACAATAACCACTAAAAATATAAGACAGATAGAATCTATTTTGGGTTACAATACAACAGCTGTTGATACGCTGACAGGTGAAAAGTGGGGTCTTCTTACAAGTGAAATCGGAACTTATGGTGATGTGCATTTCCCTGCTTTCATGTCAGAAATCAAGCACCTTTATATATGTCCATACAGCCCAAGGGAGGAAGATGGGGCAGTCCGCATATACCTTTACACTCACAAGCGCTTCACCACAGAGAGCCAGAAAGGTCTTCGCCGCACATATTTCCAGGGCTTCAACAAGCCTGAGACATTCAAGATGGAGGACTACTCCATCATCCCACCAATGGCGGATTTCCGCCGCACAATATATTGGGACCCAAATGTGAGAACGGACTCAAAAGGAAAGGCAAAGGTGACCTTCTATAATAACTCTACCACCCAGGATATGTATATAAGCGCAGAGGGCATAAGTGATGATGGAAGAATAGTGATAAACGAATGATATTGGCAGAGATGCTATTGAATTTCTTGAAATTAGGAATGTGTCGCGTCCGCCCGTTCTGTGTGCTTCTTAATACAAAACTATCAATTTTAAAAAGTAAAATCAAATGAAAAGAAAAAAACATTTATTATTTATCTTTGCAATTGCAATGATGCCAATGATTGCCGGTTCTCTCTCCAGCTGCAATGCTGATGATGACTACTCACAAGATGGAACTTTGACATTGTCTAAGGGATTGATGACCAGAGCTATTGAAACTACCCCTAAAAGGGAGACTGTGGCAAGTGATTCTGCATATAGTTCTTATGAATTTACTTTTGTTAGGGATCAATATACAGGTGAAACCTTTTATCTGCCAAAAGATAGTGTCCCTGATAGTATTTGTGTAAATATTAATGTGTTGACATACCGATGTGAGAATAAACCAGTTGCTGTTATGATTTCTTATACATTTGGAGAGCCCTATTTTACTGTTGATGGGGTTGGATTCCAAGAGGACATATTGAAGGGAAGGTATTTCCTCTGTGCATCTGGACATGATTGTGATAATGTCTCTTATACGGCAAAAATTGACAATCTGATATTTTTTCTAAGCGATAATTAAGTAATGATAAAATTATAACTTCCTAATTTTGAGACTCAAAAGCTTCGGAGAACTCAGAACTCTTTGTTTCTCTGAGGCTTCTGTGTTTCAATTTTACCAAGTTGTTTCTGACTTTAGCTCAAAAAATGAAGTATTTAGCCCTATTTGTTTTTGTCTTCTTAGCATCCTGCAGTGCCCATGGCTCAGACAGCTCTCGCATACTGACTTACATCCAGAATGTGATGAACTT
>JAKSLL010000111.1 GCA_024401215.1 Bacteroidaceae bacterium | reverse complement strand
ACTTCTTGTTGAAGTGGTTTGTGAAGTTGTCGGCAGGAGTACCTTCACGATAGAGTGCCTGTACCTTGATTTCGTAAGAACCTGCAGGGAACTTAGCAACCTGATACATATCTGCAGTCTTCTTGTCATAGAAACCATAGATACCGATGTTGCCATCGTAAGACTCGAGGAACTCGTTAGGCAGGTCGCCGTCAACCTTCCAATAGTCACCGAGGGTCTTTACAACCTTGTCATGAGGACGGTTGGTGTCATCGTTAGGACCAACTTCGCCAGAGAAGGAAAGACCGTCAACATCTCCGAAACCGAGTTCGGCAGCAACGTTCTGGTCGATTTGCCAATCTGCTGGTGCCTGAGCGTTTGCAGCGTATGCTGCCGCCATAGCAAAAGCAAAAGTAAAGATTTTTTTCATAAAGAAAAGAGTTAAATTAATAATAGGTTATTTTGTAAAAGTTTTCTTCAAATCCTTTTTCAAATCTCTTTGTCATTGCTGTTTTATGTGGTAACATTATCACGATAGTACAGTTTTGACAATTTTTGTGATGCAAAAGTACGTTAATTTGATATTAGATGCTTTTTGTGACGTTTCATAAACTATCATATATGTTACATCTGCGTTAAAAATGGTAACATTTATAATAAAAAAGAACAAAATTGTTCCGTAAAAGTGCTCTGTAGGGGCAAAAACGTATGTTTTGGTGTGTTACATTTAAAATAGTTGGTCGATTCTGAAAAATAAAGCTTATGTTACAGAATTAAAAGTCGTTTGTGCTGAAAATCCTTAACTTTGCAGCGAAAATATAGGTTATATAGATTCTTAATATAGATAGTTAGTTTTTTGTTAGTTACATGATGTGTTGTATGTGAATATGGGACATTGTTGTGACTAACTTTTTTTGTAAGAACAACATTAGCTTCCTAAACTGAGTTAGTTGCAAACTTAGGAAAGTTGAATAATATATATAATAATGTGTGATACTTTGGCTGTCTTGTCTTTTTGTGAAGACAAATAATATTTGGATACAAATTTAAGTTGTATCTTTGCAAAAATTTTGTAGTCATGTTTTTGATAAAGTGCATGGCTATATCAATTAGAGGAGTATGGAACGATGCGGTTTCCTCCTATTGTTGAGTAATGGAAAATAACAATCGATAATTAACAAAAATAACTAATGAGGACAAAAAACTTATTTTTTACATTGATTGCTTATTTATGCAGTTGTATGTTTGTTTCAGCTGCTGCGTGGCAATCCTCTGCTGGCGATTTGACTGACTTCGCGAGCAATAAGACTCATTTCACCTTGACAAAGGGTGGAGAGATTCTCTATGGCAGTGATGCACAAAACTTGAAAATGGGTTCGTATTTCAACGCATTAGACAATTGTGCAACATTGTATTATGAACTTGAGCAGGAAGGTGGCAACTACAAGCTCCGCACAATTACAAAAGGCGGTGGGGTATATTCGCTTTGGGGAAGAGCCGTCTGCTATCTCAATTCACAGCCTAATGTTGGTCAGGCAACTTTCAATCTTGGACTGAACAATCAGAATGGTGAAGACGCTGTGAATGGTGCAGTGTGGAATATTGAATACAATGATGCACAGAAAGCATTCACTCTCCGTAATGTTGCTAATAATGGATATCTTGCTGGCGTTACTACAAGTGCGTCTCCTGTATATTGGCAGCTCGTGCCTCAATCTTATTATGACTCTTCTGAATTTGAAGTTTCGGAGGCAACAAATAATGGTGCTATTGACAAATGGCTTTCTATTGTAACTACAGAGGCTAAGGCTAACGTGTGGGACTCTCAGGTTTCGTTCTCAATAAAGGATGCGTTAGGTAAGGCGCTTCTTAAAGACAACGAATACACTTTCAAGTTAGAGGTGAAGACTAATGCCCCATTCGAGATGCAGCCGTTGGCTATATGGGATGCTTCAACAAACCGTGACCAGTGGAATAACTCTGCTGATGTGCAGTATTTGCCAATGGTTACAGTGTCAAAAGACTGGAGTGTGGTAGAGTTCACCACTGACGGAAGTTTTGCTTACGACAGGCTGTCTTTAAACATTGGTAATCTTGGTGGTAGAATGCAAATCACAAAGATGGATATCTACAACAAGACAAATGGTAATATGCTCATCTATTCAAGTCAGATGAATTCTGCTGCTAACTGGAGTAAGGTTGGCTATCATGATCATGTTGGCTATGCTATAGATGACAATACTCACACAGATTTTGTCTTTGAAGGCTATGATGATGCCGATTACACCCTCATGCCATTGCATCAGGTGGGAAAGAACCTTGTCAACTCAAGGGGCGAGGCAGTGACCCTTCATGGTGTTATGGATACCCCAAATTCATATTTCAACAGTGGCAAGTGGGAAATATCTGACTGGGGGCACCCTTATGACACAGATGAAGATGTGAGAAGATGTCTTGGATATTTCAACACACTTCTTTCTGCTATGGTGGATCACAAGCAGGGCTCATATTGCGACCTTTTCCGCCTCCATCTCGACCCGGCTTGGACAAACGACCCTAATAAAGAAGCAACAAACGGTGGACAGGAGAATGATATCAGCCGTTTCAATCCAGAACGACTCAAGACATATATGAACAAACTTTACTGGCCAATCATCGAACTTGCTATGGCAAAAGGCTTGTATGTGATTGTTCGTCCTCCTGGCGTTTGTCCGCAGACAATAAAGGTGGGGGATAATTATCATAATTACCTCCTCACCGTATGGGATATTGTGTCAAAAGATGAGCGTATAAAGAAATATGCCGGTCAGGTGTCACTTGAGCTTGCTAACGAGCCAATCACCGTACTTGACGCTAATGGTCAGAATAGCAATAATGCGCTGCACGACTTCTTCCAGCCAATCGTGGATAAGATTCGCTCAAATGGCTATAAGGGTATTATTTGGTCATCAGGAAGTGGCTATCAGTCACAATATGGCGGATATGCTTCATTCCCTATCACTGGTGATAATATCGGTTATGCTGTTCATTTCTATCCAGGATGGATGGGTACGGACCGCAGCTTTGACAATAATACAATTATCAGTCAGTTTAAGGCACAGGTGCCTGTAGTCACTTCACGTCCAATAGTGATAACTGAGGTGGACTGGAGTCCTGCAGATGAGTCTGGTGGCATAGATCATATCAATGAGATGGGACAGCCTGTGTATAAAAACTACGGAACATGGGCGACAGGTCGCTCAAGTCAGTTCGGTAAGGTTTTCAAGGCAGTTCATGACTACTACGGCAACATCTCTATGACACTTACTCACCCTCATGAGTATTTCGATTTTAACCAGCTCTTCTCAACAGGAAAGGTCGTTCCTGCATTCGGTGACAAAAAAGAGCCAGCAGAGGCATGTGCTCAATTCTGTTTTGACTGGTATAAGGCAGTGGCAAAAGACCACACTATAAAGGCTGACGGAACAAAATACGCACTCACGTTCAAAGATTATGATGGGACAGTCCTGTCAACAAGCATAGTGGCGTCGGGCACGCCTATAGCAGCTCCGGCAGCACCATCTCATAGCGGATACGAGTTCACAGGATGGACTCCTGAAGTACCAGCAACTATGCCTGGACAGAACTCTACATATATGGCAACTTACTATAAGGAGCCAGAGATTGTGAAGAGCTTCAAGAGTGTGTCAAGCATTCGCTCACAAGTGTTTGCCATTGTCAATGCTGATGAGAAGAAGGCTTTGTATGGCAGCAACAACCAGAATATGGCTGTGGCAGACTACCGGACAGCATTTGACGAGTCGGCAGCAACATCATATTATAAGCTTGAGTATGTCGAAGGATTGGGCTATCGACTCAAAACTCTTAAGGCAGACAAAGAGTCAACGCATACATGCTATGGCGATAATCCGTGCTATCTTAATGCCCAGCCAGCAGTCGGAGGCGTAACTTTCAACTTGGGATTGGCTAATCGAAACGGAAAAGACATTGAGAATGGTGCTATTTGGGACATTCAGTATGTGGAAGGCAAGGGCTTCACATTAAAGAATGTCGCTAACGGAGGTTATATGGCGGGTACAACAACTTCAAACACTCCTGTGTATTGGACATTATGTACATTCTGGGAGCCATTGCCTGAGCCTCTCTTTGCTGACGGCACATATTATATATATAATGTGGAAAGTGAATCTTATCTGTCTAATGGAGCAATGTGGGGCACACGCTCTGTGCTCGCTGACCAGGGTATTGCCTACAAAGTGACTTATAATGCTGTAAATAATAAATACACATTAAAGTCAGGTATTAAGAATGCTAATAATGCGCTTCGACCAAGTGACGGTTTCAATGACCAAAGTGGTGAGTGGGAGATAAAGGAGACCGAAGATGGCTTCTTGATGTATAATGGAGAGAAATATTTCGGTCATGTTGAAGGCTCAAGCATTCCTGGCTATACTGAAGGAGTGACAAAGGGTTCTATATGGAAATTCGTTACTCCAGAGTCTCGAAAGGCACTTCTTGCAAGTGCTACCCCTGACAATCCTGTAGATGCTACAGTGTATATTGTTGCACCAGACTTCCTTAATGCTGATGTGGCAAATGCAGCTTGGACAGGTAATAAGGTCGGCGGTATCTCTGCTGGAGATAATGCACTTATCAATAACACAAACTGTGAGAAGTGGAATGGCGGTTCATACGTTGTTTCGCAGAAAATCACGGATATTCCTAACGGTGTGTATAAGTTGACAGCTCAGGCTTATTACCGTCATGGCGGTCCGAAGGTTGCAGCCGGAGCTTATGAGGGAGGCGAGGAAGTGCTTCCAGAATTGTTTGCAAATGACAAGTCAGTGGCTATTCGTTCTGTCTTTGATGAGGCGAAGGCAACAAGTACAGCAGGTTGGAGAGTGGCTTCAGGCAGCTATTTCATCCCAGATAGCCAGGCAGATGCTGCTGCATGTTTCGAGGCAGGCGCATATCTCAATGTCATCGATGACATTGTTGTGACAGACAATACTCTCACCATCGGCGTGAAGCGTGAAGGTGCTGCTGTGGAAGACTGGACAGTATTCGACACGTTCCGTCTCACGTTCTATGCTGACAAGCCAATCAAGACAGCTCTGAAAGGCGATGTCAATGAAGATGGCGAGGTTAATATCGCTGATGTCGCAGCTCTTATTGATATGCTTATAGGCAAGTCCGCACCAAGCGTTACCGCTGATGTTTACGAAGATGGCGAAATCAATAAAGCAGATTTGGACAACCTTGTTAATTTGATTTTTGGAAAGTAAGAAGTTCAATTTTGTGATAAAAAAAAGGAGGGTTTCCCTCCTTTTTTTATTTTATTATGTGATAATGATGCTTTTCTTTATATAAATAAACTCTTTTTTCACTAATTTGTGAAAATGAATTGCTGTTTTTTTGTGATAAAATACAAAAATGTTAAATTTGCATAATATAATTTGGACATTGTTCTTTTAGAAATAATCTTTTACGGTATCAAATCAAATAATAAAAAAAATCCTATTATGAAATTATCTATTTTCTTTTCGACAATTGTAATGTCGTTAGCATTCTCGTATGGCTATGCGAGTGCTGCAAATCTTGGCGCTCCCGCAACCGAGGATTCAGAACAGGCATTAGTGATTACAGATCTCACTACCGACATGTTTAAATCGTGGACATCGGCTGGTGCTGGTGCTACTGCCAATGGTGCAACAGGTTGTGCATACGACTTAAACAAATCAACAAGTATGCCTTATGGAGACGGTAATGTTTATTACCTTAATTATGCTGACCTCAGCGAATATGAAAAACTTGAAGTTACTGCAACAGAAGGTGAACCTCGTATCATGTTTAATCGTGTTACGGATAATGGTACTGTGCAAGTTGAAGTTCCACGTGATGCATCGACATTTGAGACTGTTGTTGACAATGGAGATGGTTCAAAAACTTATTCTGTAGATATTGCCGCTATTGTTATGCGTGATGGTTTTGCTCATCTTCATGCAATCAAAGGCGCAAACTGGGCAAATACAACAGTTACAAGTATGAAGCTTTACGCTTCGGCTAATTCATCTGGCTTTACTCCTCTACCGTTCAATTCTGCTGGTCTTTTGAGTATTCCAATGAGTCAGAGTCCTGATGTTAGCGATGGCGCAAATCGTGCAGTTAAAGAAGATGGTAAAGGATATACAAAGTACACTTCAGGAGCAGATATAAGTGTAATCATTAAGATGATGGAAGTGGATGTGTTAAACTGTGACTACGTTCTTATTAAGTTTGCTGCTCCAACTCCAGCCGGAGTTTGTGTCTCATTCTGGGAGGGTCAGAAAAATGTTCAGATTCCTGAAGGCTCTACAGAATATAAGTATGTTTTGGCTGATGACAATTTTGAAGGCAGCAAACTTCCACAGATTGCGCTTATTACAATAAACAATCCTGGTAAGGAAGTATATCTTACAGGTGTTTACAAACATATAAATGCTGTGCTTCCTGATGGTGCAGTAGATGCTAAGGATTTAAAAGGTACTAATGGCAATTGGGCAAATACTGTTAAGTATCCAATGACGTTTGCAGTTCAAGGTGCTTCATTTGGTGATGGTGATGGAAGCAACGAAGCTACTCACGTTGACGTATCTAAGTATGAGAAACTCACTTTCGTTGTGTCAAATAGCTCGGAAAAGGCAGGAGGTCTTGCTCTTCGTGTTTGGATGTGGGACGATAGAAACAGACAGGTTGTTACTCTCTACCCTCATCCAGAAAGCGAATATGAGTCTGTTAAAGACTGGAAAGCAGAATATGCGATAACAGCTCCAGGTAACTATGTAGTTAATCTTTCTGATTATAAGTACCTCAAGGGTATTAAAGCAGCAAACAACTGGGGCGGTCCTGATCCTGTCGAGGTTGCTCTTGCATACTTAACTCCAAGAGACGGAGAATTGGAGCCTCGTCCAGAATTAGACTTACCATTTGAATGGACTCCAACTCTTGTCAACAATGGAACTATGGCAGTTGCAAATGAATTGTCTTCATTTGTAGGTAAAGGTGAAGGTGTGACAGTAAACATAAATAATAATAAGATTCTTGAAGTGACAAGCGGTCCAAAGGTTGAAAATACCTATGATAGCCAGTTCTTTATAGTCTCAAATGTCCCTTTCTACGAAGGTGATACAATCTCACTGTCTATGTATGTTTGGGCTGAATCAGAAGCTGATGTAGAAGTACAAGCTCATGGTATTCCTGATGGCAATCATTATAATCATTATAGCTTGGTTGGCTCTGCAACACCTCATTTCACTGAGACAAGACCATCAAAGCCTTATACTTATGAGGGCGTTGTGACAAGAGAGCAGGCAGGTGCTAATGGTATGCTTTCCATTGCGCTTAATCTTAATGTTGACCCAGAGCCTAACACTTATTATTTCAAAAATATAGTTCTCAAGAAAAAGGTGCGTAAGGGTGATGTTAATTACGACAGTAAGATAGACATCTCTGATGTTTCTGTATTGGTTAAGAATGTTATGACAGAGTCAAAGGACATGGTAGGAGATGTTGAAGGTGACAAAGCCATAAACATAAAGGATGTTAATAAGCTTGTTGACGTCATTCTTCGTAAGCAGACAGAAAAGTAATACGACTTTAGCTTAGCTAAGTAATACCCTAAGGTTCCATTGCAGTTTTTATCTGCGATGGAACCTTAGTTTTTTCCTATCATTTGGCGCAATAAAGAGTAAGTCAGCGAAAGTTTGTTTTGTAATTTATAATGAGGATTTTGGGTGTTTTGTATTTCCTCTTATCTTTATTTATGGAAAAAAGTTTGTTGTTTTTTGTGAATTTATTATAAAAAAACTACATTTGCAAAATAAAACATGAGCTTAGTGCTTCTTGATAACAATCTTTTACTCGTTTAATCTATAATTAAAATAAATCCTATGAAAAAATTATTTACTTTTTTATCTGTGCTGGTGATGTCCTTGTTTTTATCATCAGTTTATGCGGATGAGACCATTTCCTATGGAGTCGGTGAAGAATACACGACTATTTCTCAGTTGCAATCTGCCACAGGCGGATTTGCTATTGTAAACAAGGCAGATGGCAAGGCTTTGTATGGAACTACTGCTCAGAATCTGGGTTATGACACTTTTGGAAAAGCTTTCGTCGCCACTAATACTGGTTATCTGTGGAAATTGGTAGATGCAGGTGGTGACGGATACTACCTCCAGCTCATCACTCCAGCAGGTACTGATTACAACTGCTGGGGAATGGGTGGTGTTCTCAACTCACAAGGCGAAGCTCAGGGTTGGGGATGTAGCTTTATCCTTGGCGTTTCAGACAAAAGAGGCCAGGATATAGCTAATGGTGCAGTATATGTTCTCACATATTCTGAAGAAAATGAAGGTTGGGCAATTCAGAACTTGGGTACAGGTCAGTATCAGGGGTTCAATAATGGTCCTGCACATTCTGATACACCATCATATTTCCAGTTATGCTCTCTTGCAGAGGAGGTTGTTGAAAATCCTATAAATCCAGGTGCATACAATGCAACGGATGCCAAGGAGTTCATAGAAGCAGGTCTTAAGACTTCTAACGTTGAACTTTCTTGGACAGATGGTATAGACCTTTCAAAGTATAGATACCTTACTATCACATTAGGTCAGAACTCTATGGAGTCAGGAGATGCAGGTGAAGTCATCATTAAAGATGGTAATGATGTTGTGGTAAGAGGTGACGGCTATGGAGAAGCATACCAGAACATGTGGTTTGGCTCATGGAATCACCAATACACATGTGGCATCGATTTGGAGAAGCTTCGCAAGGAGCACCAGTTTAATATTTATGATATCCGTTCTCTTACAGTAAATATCGGTGGAAGTGGCGTTATTGTTAATAATATCTATGCTTCCAATGTTGAAGCAAAGACTGTGAATCGCTGGGGCAACCCAAATGATGAGGCTACATTCCGTAATACGTCAGCTACCGTTGGAGGTCTTTACACTATTTGTCTTCCATACGCTGCTGCATACGCAGGAGTTACTGTTTATGAGGTTGTAGGCAAGACAAATGTGGACAAAAAGGGTGTTTCTGGCGATTTTGCAGTTCTCAGGCCAATAAAGGGCCTTATGGAGGCAGGCAAATCTTACGTATATAAGGTGAATAGTCCTCTTAAAGAAAGTGATGCGACAAAGATTTATGCATTCTTCTATCAGGCTACAGCGGCAACAGTGTCAAGTCCTGCAACTTCAAATGCTCTTGTTGGTACATTTGCAGAGGTTGCTGCGACAGCACTCCCACAAGGTGCGAAAGTTTTGAACTTGGCAGATGGAATGTTCCTCCCTGCAGAAAATGCGCTTGCAGCAAATTCTGCTTATCTTGATGAGACAAAGCTTGCTTCAGTATCTGCAGGAGAAAATGACATGACTGTTGAGATTAGAAATACCGAAGTGAAATATACCTGGTCTAACAATCTTATTAACAACGGAACATTTACAGATGCTAATGATTTGTCTTCATTTGTTGTTAAAAGCGTAGAAGGTGTTGATGTTAGTATGGCTATTACTAGCAAGCAGCTTGTTGTCACAACTGGCGCAAAAGTTTCAAAAACATACGACAGTCAGTTATTTGTTGTTTCTAATGTGCGTTTCCAAGAAGGTGATAAGTTCAAACTGTCATTCTATATAAATGCTGACAAAGAAACGGATGTTGAAATTCAGGCTCATGGAATTCCTGACGGAAACCACTATAACTATCATCAGATTTCAAGTGGGCCTCTTCATGTAGGAACAAAGCCGAAGACCGAGACTATAGAAGGAGTTGTCACTAAGGAGATGGCTGGTGCTGATGGCTTGTTATCTTTCGCTTTCAATCTCAGTACTTTGTCAGAGCCTAACAAATTCTACTTTAGAATTGTTAACTTGAAAAAGTATGTTCGTGAGGATGAAAAAGATAATATAAATGACCATATTTATGTGAAAGACCCTGCTCCTGAAATTGAAGGACTTGTGAAAGTTGGTCAGTTGCAGGAGGATTCCAAGGATATTCTTGCAGACTGGGCAATTGAAGGAACTAACACAGTATATAGCATCAAGGATGGCATTTCTGTAGCTTGCAAGATAAAGAATGTTGACGTTGCTGATTGTGACTATGTTGTTATTAAGTTGGCAGAGCCAGCACCAAGTGGTCTTAGTGTTGCATTCTGGGGATTGGCAGGAAACAAGTTTGTCAGCTTCCCAGAAGGACAGACAGAATATAAATATGTGTTTGCCGAAGATGCAGAATGTGCTATAGCAGACAATAAGCTCCCTCAGATTACTCTCTTATCTGTGTTTGGTGGCGCAAAGACAGTTAAGGTTGCTGGAGTCTATAAGCATAAAGTTGAAGCTGCAGCTGGTGATTTAAATGCAGATGGCGAAGTGAACATATCTGACGTTTCAGAGCTTGT
>JAKSLL010000110.1 GCA_024401215.1 Bacteroidaceae bacterium | reverse complement strand
CTCCAAAGTGTTACTTGCTATTCTTCTTGTAGTACTTAATGAGCTTTGGAACAACCTCTTCTACTGTTCCGTTGATGATATAGTCAGCAATCTGGTTGATTGGAGCGTTAGGGTCGTTGTTGATAGAGATGATGATACCTGCGTCCTTCATACCTGCGATGTGCTGGATAGCACCTGAGATACCGCAAGCGATGTAAACCTTTGGACGAACAGTAACACCTGTCTGGCCAATCTGACGATCGTGGTCAATCCAGCCAGCGTCAACAGCAGCGCGTGATGCACCTACCTCGGCATGGAGTTCCTTTGCGAGGTCGAAGAGCATCTTGAAGCCCTCAGGACCACCTACACCATAACCACCTGCGATTACGATTGGAGCGCCCTTGAGGTTGTGCTTTGCAGCCTCTACGTGACGGTCAAGAACCTTAACTACATAGTCTGTCTCTGGAACATACTTGGCAACGTCGTGCTTGATAACTTCGCCCTTGTAGTTCTCGTCAACGATCTCCTTCTTCATCACGCCGTCGCGAACTGTAGCCATCTGTGGGCGATGCTCTGGGTTCACGATAGTAGCGATGATAGAACCGCCGAATGCTGGACGAATCTGGTAGAGCTGATCCTCATAGTGCTTGTCCACCATGTTGCCCTCAGCGTCCTTGACCTTCATGTCGAAAGAGCCAATCTCAAGCTGAGTACAGTCTGCAGTAAGACCTGAGTGGAGTGCAGAAGAAACGCGTGGACCGAGGTCGCGACCGATTACTGTTGCACCGAGGAGGCAGATCTGTGGCTGCTCCTCCTTGAAGAGGTTCACTACAGCAGATGTGTGTGGGAGAGATGTGTAAGGGAAGAGACCTTCAGCATCAAAAACGTGTACCTTATCAACACCGTAAGGGATAACCTGCTTCTCAACGCCCTCAAGGTTTGTACCGATGAGGAGTGCCTCGAGCTGTACGCCGAGCTGATTAGCGAGCTTGCGACCCTTTGTGCAGAGCTCCAAACTTACATCAGCAACCTTGTTGCCTTCAAGTTCACAATATACAAATACGCTATTCATAAAGACCCACCCCCAACCCCTTCCGTATGGAGGGAGGGGAGAATGGTTACTCTTGCTTGCAAGCCAACCAGCTCCCCAGTGGGGTTTAGTGGTATTTTTTAATTGTTAATGAAATATTACTTTATGACCCTTTGGTATCTTCTCCCCCGCCCTAATGGGAGGGGGCAAAGGGGGGAGGGTCTTTAACCTATAGTGTTAGATTCCATAAGTTCAACAATAAGACTGTTGATATCCTCGTCAGAAGATGTGAGAGTCTTGTTTTCCTTAGCCTTGAAGACAATGCTCTTAACTGCCTTTACGTTAGTTGGAGAGCCTGCCTTACCAATCTGCATTGGATCTGCCTCGATATCTGCAGCACCCCATACGGCGAATTCGCGGTTCTTGTTTGCCCATACACGCTTCACGTTGCGAGTGCGGCAAGGAGCAGCAGAACCATTGACAGTTACTACGATTGGAAGTGGACCTTCAACAGTCTCAACACCGCCGTCGATGTGACGCTTTGCCACAATCTTCTTAGCCTCCTTGTCGAGAGAGATGATTTCCTCAGTGTAAGTGATCTGAGTGAGACCAAGCTTCTCTGCAACCTGTGGACCTACCTGTGCTGTGTCGCCGTCGATAGCCTGACGACCGCAAAGGATGATGTCATAGTCGCCAACTTTCTTGATAGCCTGAGCAAGAGTGTAAGATGTTGCAAGAGTATCTGCTCCACCGAGTGGGCGGTCAGAAATGAGGATGCCCTCATCAGCGCCACGATAGATACCTTCCTTAAGAACTTCAGCAGCCTTAGGAAGACCCATTGTGAGCATTGTGATTGTAGAACCAGGATTAGCATCCTTGAGACGAAGAGCCTGTTCAAGGGCATTCAAATCCTCTGGGTTGAACACGGCTGGAAGTGCAGCGCGGTTCACTGTTCCCTCTGGAGTCATCGCGTCTGGGCCAACATTGCGTGTGTCTGGCACCTGCTTAGCGAGTACAATAATTTTCAAACTCATATTATTTTCGATTGTTAATTTGTTTGCAAAATACAGGTTCACTTATCTTATAGATAATGTATTAGCGATGCAAAGATACGATATTTTTCGAGCACAACATAAATAAAACATATTTAAATGCTCAATTATCACAAAAGAGAGCAAAAAAAGGCGCAAAGTCATAAACTTTGCGCCTTTGATGTGTGTATTATGAACATCAGTTCATACTTAATTTACAAGAATTTACTTTACTCTTGCACCAGCTACGTTGTACTTAACACCATTCTTAACGATAACAACCTTACCGTTCTCGATGTACTTGCCGTTAGCCTTAGCAGCAGCATCAACAGAAGCGATACCGTCAACAACATTAGCAACCTGCTTCTTAACAACTACATTTGTGATGTAGAACTTGCAAGCAGTTGGGAGATCGTTGAGGTTGAATGCAATAGTTGTCATACCTGTTCCATTGCCGTTACCATCGTTACCCTTAGCCTGAGCTGCAGAAATCTGACCAGTCCAAGTTGTAGTCTTCCATTCAGTAGAGAATGTTGGGTTAGGGTTGAGCATAGCCCAGTGGAGGTAGTTGCCTGGAGTAGCGTGAGCCTGAGTTGAAGGTGTTGTTTCAACTTCAGCCTTGTAAGAGAATGATACGAGGTAGTAGTCACCTTCATTGAGCACTTCGTTTGAAACGATGAATACCTGGCTGTCCCAAGCGAATTGTACCATGTCAGCGCTTTGGATCTCATAAACCTTAGCACCGTTAGGACCGTCGATGATCTTAGCAGATACGCCTGCACCCTGAACAGGGAATGAAGAGAGGTCGCTGCCTGTGAAGTCGCCGTTGTTTACGAGGTTAGCAGTCCATGAGTAGCCTTCCATTGCTGCAGGCTCTGGCTCTGCTGCAGGGATAGTCTCCTCTGGCTCAACGCCAAGCTTAACAACAGTAAGAACGAAGTTGTCCCATACTGACCAGTCGCAACCAGGATGAGCTGTCTTCTTAACACCGAGTTTGAGAGTGCCGTCAGTAACCTTAACCTCTACTTCATTGAGGTAGAGACCCATGTCGAATGCTGCACCTGCTTCTGTCTGATTAAATGGAACGCCTTTGCCAGCTTCAGTTAATGCAGCAACAGCGTCATCGTCAGCGATACTCTTTAATGCAACTTCAGCATCGTTAGCATAAAGGAATGTGTTGATCTCCTCTGTGCCGTCAGCATGTGAAGATATTGCGATGTCATTTGTGTTGTCAGTAGTGTTGTTGTAACGGTAGTATCCATTAGCAGAAAGCTTGTATGTACCGTTAGGGAGAGATATTGTCTGGTAAACGTCAAACTCCTGTGAGTTGCCGCCCCATTTCTCTGCGTTGAAATTCTCGTTTGCTCCGCCTATACCAAATGCGTCGCCTTCCCAAACCTTTTCGAGTTTGTCGTTATAGAGATTACGAGAGATTGAAGCGCCCTTGATGAGGAATGTTGCGTCTGTTGACTCTCCGCTGTTGATAGCTGCAAGGAGGTCTGCCTCTGTGTACAGTTTCCATGTAGCAGCTGCAGCATTGATGTCTCCTACTGTACCGAGAACTGTTGAGCCTTCTACACTTGCAACATAATTGTCTTCGTTTACTGCAAATGCATATCCATTCTTAACAGATTTGATTGTCCATCCAAATGCTGGTGAGTCGATATAGAGTCCATCTGCGAAGAAATGGTTGGTTTCGTTGTTGTATGCGTGAGAGTCAATATTGTATGTACCGTCAGCATTAGCAGAGATTGTGAAACGCTGTGGGTGGTTGACAAGTGATGCCTGAGTTCCCCATGAGTTTGCACCACCAAGCCATGCTTTTGCTTCTACGTTGTAGATAAAGTAGTCACCATCTTCAATCTTAGTGATTTCTGGTTGCTCTGTTGGCTCTTCTGTGATAACTTTCTCAACTTCTACAAGTGCAAAACCGTCGAATGAAGAGTTTGCATTCCAGCCCATGCGTACACCTACATAAGGGTTGCCTTCCTGTGCTGTGAATACATATTCTGTCTTTGTCCATGTTGATGACTCTGCGTCGCCCCAGTTGAATGGCTTGAGTGCGCCATTCTCTGTTGCTGCGTCAGTCATCTGGAAGAGAGCATTGTAAACGTAGTTGTTTGTCTCAGGAGCCTTGCCGCTTGTGTAAGTTGTGAAGAGGTAAGATTTGCCCTCTACGACAGCAATTGACTGGCGGATTGTCTTTTCAGAAGAAGAATTTCCTGCATTAGTTGTGATGTATGCACCACCATCAAAACCACCAGTAGCAGTAATTGCGAAATTCTTTTCTTCAGCTGCTGTGTTGTAGTTCACAGCCTTCCATCCTTCAACACCGTTCTCGAATGAACCGTTAACGAAGAGGTTCTGTGAGTAAACAACATAAACATCATCACCTATTGTGACGTTCTGAACTTCTGTGCTTTCTGATACATATCTGATAGACTCAACCTTTGCAGCATACCAGTTACCTGCAGCAGCAAGATTCTTGATACCGTATGTCAATTTACCATCAGTAACAATTGCATAGAGTGATACTTTTGTTGCCTTGTCTTCAGTAACATTTGCGCCCTCAACAACTGGGAGTGCCTTGCTCTTGTCACCAGCAAATACAACAGAGAGTTCGTTGCCTGTTGGCATGCCAGAAGCAGATGCACCAGCTGCAACGATGTCCACGTTGTAAATACCATTCTTAAGGTCGCTGATAGTCTGAGTCAATACGTTGCCTGCAGCGATAGATGCTGTGTTGCTTGCCAATACAGAACCTGCGATTTCGCTGTAAGTGCCAGTCTGTCCTTCCCAAGTTGCTGGTGCGAGTGATGTGATGTCTGCACCAACCTTGTAGTCTGTTGGGTCTTCTGGCTCTTCATCATTCTCGCTGCCTTCTACAGGAATTGGGATGTAGAGATCCTCTTCTGTATTTACTTCATCGATGAGAAGGTCGCCAGCGTATATGTAAACATGGTAGCCAGAGAAAGTCTCATGCTCGTAGAATGACTTTTTCAAAGTTCTTTTCTTGGCTTCAGATGTTTCGTACATGCTGAAAGGAATGCTAAGTACATTGCCATTAACTTTGATTGTCTTGTCGTTTGCTTCGCCAATGATTTCGTCGCCATTGTAAAGCAATGCCATACCAAGCTCTTCAATCTTTACGTTTTCTGCATTTGGGAAAGTTACCTTTACCATAGAGAAATCCTTGTTTGCTACCTTGCTTGCGTAAGGAGCAGTAGGGTCAGCTACGACATTCCAGATAAGGAATGGCTTCTCAGATGTAAGTGAGATTGTTGTAGCTTCTGCGATAGGCTCGTCGAAAGCCACAGCGTAAGTAGTGTTGCCGTCATTCACAGTAAGATCTTTTACGCCTTCTGTGAGTTCGTCATAAGAACGTACTGTGATTGTTGCGATTTTCTCCAAAGTGGAAGAGTTAGTCACTGTGATTTTTACATCACCAGATTCCTTCAAAGCACCTGCGTTGAAGGTTACGCTTGCTGTGTTTGCTGGTACATCGATGCTGATAACGCCAGCCAGGTCCTGTGTGCCCACTTTGACTGCTGGTGCTTCATTCACTGTGTAGTCTGCATCAGCGTTGGCTCCAGGTGTGACATTGGCACTTGGTCCCTCGATTTCAGCCACTACAAAGAGAATGGCAACAAACATAGCTGCAAAAGAAAGTAAAAACTTCTTCATGAGTTTTGTTTAATTAATTGTTAATGTTTATTTTATTCTTTCTATTTCTCAAAAAATGTTATTGGCGTTTTTCACGAAATAACATGCAAATAAACGAAAAATTATTTAAAATAAAGTATAAAACAAGGAAAAAGTTTAAAAAGACAACATAAAAAGACATAAAGAGCATACTTTGTGCTTGAAAAATGAAATAGACATGCTTTTTTTGTCCTGTATGTTGCCTTTTTGGTCAGCGCGACTTTTGTTGCTTTTTAGTTGGAAATTTATGTTATTGGATGTGTCAATTACTTTTCATTTAGCATCATAGGGGGTCTATGTCATAGTAAATGTTGAGGCTCTTAGCCACAGGTATTGCGAGCATCTGCTGTTGTATTTCAAGCAATGCTTGTCTTACTCTGTCGATGGAGGCATTTGTCTCGATTTTTATTAAGATTTTACGGATGAAAAGCGACTGAATCCTTGACACAGGTGGGCGGTCTGGCCCTAAAACCCTGTCGCCGAAAATCGTGCGCAGTTTCTCGCCCATGTCGATGGCGAGATGCTCAAGAAGTTCGTCGTCTCGGTGTCGGAGATACACATAGATGAGGCGGTAGAAAGGCGGATACCTGAATGTTTGCCTTTCCAGCATCTGAGTGTAGAACATATTCCAATACTCGTTTCCTGTTATCTGCTTTATGATGTCGCTACCTGCTGAGCGTGTTTGGAGAATGACATGGCCTGAGTTGCTTTTTCTTCCTGCTCTTCCTGCCACCTGACTTAATGTCTGGAATGTCCTTTCGTGGCTTCTGAAATCAGGGATGTTAAGCATGCTGTCTGCATCGAGGATGCCAACTACCGATACATTGTCGAAGTCAAGGCCTTTGGTGACCATCTGTGTGCCAATGAGAATGTCTGCCTTGTGCTGTGCGAATTCGGAGATGATCTGCTCATACTGCTGGCGTGTCTTGGCTGTGTCGAGGTCCATTCTGATGCATGTCGCTCCCTCAAAAAGCGTAGGTATTTGGTCTTCAATCTTTTCTGTACCTGTACCCACGTTGTTGAATTTCTTTTCTTCACATGCCGGACATGCCTCAGGCACATGGCATGAGTAACCGCAGTAGTGGCAAGTGAGGCTGTCTGTCTTTTTGTGCAAGGTAAGTGTCACATCGCAATGAGGGCAGTGTGGCACCCATCCGCAGTTTTTACATTCGATATAATTTGAGAATCCGCGTCTGTTTTGGAAAAGTATTATCTGCTCATCCTTTGCAAGGGCGTCTCTCATCACCTCAATGAGTCGTGGAGAGAAAAGCCCCTTCATCTGTTTCTTGCGCTTGGCTTCCTTTGTGTCAACTACCTCTATTGAAGGGAGTTGAAGGTTGCGGTATCTCTGCGTCAGTTTGACGTATCCGTATTTGTCTTTCTTAGCAAGGTGATAGACTTCCAAGCTTGGTGTTGCTGTGCCGAGCAGAGTCTTTGCGCCAAACATTTGCGCCAGCATTATAGCTGCATTTCTCGCATGATATCTTGGTGCTGGCTCTTGTTGCTTGTAGCTTTGCTCATGCTCCTCGTCAACGATTATAAGTCCGAGGTTTTGAAATGGCAGAAAGACAGACGAGCGCACGCCGAGAATCAGCTGGTAAGGTACGGATGAAATCTGTCGTTTGTAAACATCCAGTCTTTGTGCATCGGTGAATTTAGAATGGTACACGCCCATGTTGTCGCCAAACACCTTCCTCAGTCTGTCGGTAATCTGTGTGGTCAGCGCTATTTCTGGCAAAAGATAAAGCACCTGCTTTCCTTCGCTTATAAATTTGTTTATCAGCTGAATATATATTTCAGTTTTCCCCGATGAGGTCACGCCGTGAAGAAGAGTGACATTTTTTGTCACCCAGCTTTCTTCTATCTCCTCCATGGCTTTTCTCTGAGCGTCATTGAGCGTGTTGCTGGCGGCAATGCCTTCGCAGATGATGTCGTTTTTGCTGCCTCGCCTCTTCTTGGTGGCTTCTTTGAGTGCATTGTCATCTTTTGGCTTCATGGCTCCTGGGAGGGCGCATTTCATGACATCGCCAAGCGGGCTGATGTAATATTTTGCCACCCATTGCCAAAATTCAAACTGCTTCTCGTTTACTACAGCATGGTCGTCAAGAGCCTCGATTATTGTTTTCATCTCGTAGCCTTCTGGCTCGTTCTCATGTACGTTGATTACGACTCCCGTGTAAATCTTGTTCTTGCCAAGTGGAACGACAACACGACGACCTCTCACAGCCTTATCTTCCATTTCTGGAGGGATAATGTATGTGAAGCCGTCGAATGCTATAGGTAATATTACGTCAGCGTATTTCAACTAATAGTTTTTTCTTTTTGTTTTTGGGGATTTTGAAGTTGAATTAGAAAATATATGTCAGTCCTATCTGGTGTATGTTGTTTTTCAGTTTGTGTCCGGCAGCCTTGGATATTGGTGTGAATACTCCGAAGTCACCAATGCCGATGTTGTAGTTATAGTTCAACTCTATGTGTCTCAGTATTTTGAATCCGCCGCCAACATTCCAGCTGTAGATGCTCTTGTCAAGTTCGATTTTGCTGTTGTCACCACTTATGCAGTATGAAAATTGTGGACCTGTGGTGAGATACAAATCAACATTTTTGCAGAAGTTCACATTATAGTCACAGCTTATAGGTAGTGACAGGTATTGCACTCCATTCTCATAGCTTTTTGTCTTGTACGAGCAGCTTACCTCTCTGTTGTCGAAGAGCAGAGAGATGTCCATTGTCCATTTCTTGTAGAGGTGGAAGTCGCATGTGCCACCTATGTAATAACCTGTCTTATTTTTTGCAGAGAAATTGCTTCCGGCATTGTCAAGGCTGAGATTGTTCATGTTAATGCCGCCCTTGATGCCGTATTTCACCTCGCCGAAAGTTGGCAGCGAGCATAGGCATGCCGTTGAGATGAGCATAGCGCTCAGTAAATGCTTGTTCATAGAGTTACCTTATTAAATAATGTGTAATGTTCGTTCACTTTATCTTGTCGTAGAAAGATGCGGCAAAGTAACAACTTTTTATTTGAATTTCAAAATCATACTGAATAATAATTATTTTATGGCGAGATTTTTTGTTTTGGGTTGCCTGCGAAAGTTGAATTACTTAATTCTTACCTCGTTAATTTTGTTCATTTCATCAATTATTCATATCTTTGCACACGAAGGGGAGACGATTATGTAAGGTTGATGATTTATTGACTGAAAAACATTGAGAATCAGAGTATGACAACAATGCAGAAATCTTTGAGAAACAGCAAAATAACTGGTCAAAAATTTGGTCAGTTCAATTATTTTGTTAAATCAATCAATCAATCAATCAATCAATCAATCAATCAATCAATCTCTTCTATAAACTATAAACCATCAAACGGGCGGAGCCCGCTCGAAGCGCCATGGCGACTTCGAGCGGGCTCCGCCCGTTTGATGGTTATGTTATCAGCAGAAAATTAAATCAACAAATAATAATCTGAGGGATTTCAGCAAATAGCATCCAGCCTCCGCATCCCTCACAAAAAATTAAACATTATGAAAAAAACATTCCTCTCGCTCGCCATGCTGCTCAGCACCATGGCAGTAAGCGCCCAGAGCGAAACCTACGTCGGCGACATGAACGACGACGGCGAACTTAACATCAGCGATGTCACCCAGCTTGTCAACACCGTGATAGGCAAACAGGCACCTCGCAAAGTCAGCCTCGGCGGCGGCGCCCCATACGCAGTTGACAACAGCGCAATAGCAGGTACATGGCGCACCACCTCGGGCGAAGTCATCACCTTCAATGCCGACGGCACATGTAAGATTAGCAACACAGCATACACCTTTGAATACATGCCCCAGCTCGGCTTCATCGCCGTCTATGACTCAAACGGCGAATGCCCTCTCTCATATAACGTGCTGAAGAAGACCAAAGACATGCTCCTGCTCAACACTATGGCTCAGACAGGCGGCAAGTTCTACTACACCTCTGCCATGTTCGTGACCGCCATCAAGCTGTCAAGCACGAGCGTGAACCTCAACACAGGGCAGACACACCAGCTCACAGCCACCGTGACACCAGCCAATGCCAAAGTTCCAACCTTGAAGTGGACATCAAGTAGCACAGGCGTAGCCACCGTTGACCAGACAGGACTTGTTACAGCCAAGAAGGGCGGCAAGGCAACCATCACCGCCACATCTACTGACGGTACAGGTGTGAAGGCAACCTGCACCTTCAACATCACCCAGCTCGTGACATCCGTCACACTCCCATACACCACACTCAACATCGGCAAGGGCAGCACCTTCACCCTCGATGCTACCGTGTCGCCAACGACAGCCAACAACGATTCCCTTGCATGGACGAGCAGTTCAGCTGCTAATGTCATGTATCTTAACAAAAATAAATTCTACGCCATGGCGGCAGGCACATCGACCATCACCGCCGCAGCCACCGACGGCTCAGGCAAGAAGGCAACCTGCAAGGTCACCGTCCTCTCCGCAGCCCCAACAGGCGTGAGCCTCTCAGCAAAGTCACTCAGCATCAAGCCATCAGAGTCAGCCCAGCTCACCGCCACCGTCACTCCAAGCGGCGCATCGACAGCAACCGTAATCTGGACAAGCTCCGACCCAAGCATCGCTACTGTTGACAAGACAGGCAAGGTGACAGCCGTAGGCACAGAGGGCAAGGCAACCATCACCGCCAAGGTTGTAGGCGATGGTTCGCCAGAGGCGCAAGCAGAGGTTAAAGTGCAGAGCGACACTCACGAATACGTTGACCTCGACCTCCCTTCTGGCACCCTCTGGGCAACA
>JAKSLL010000011.1 GCA_024401215.1 Bacteroidaceae bacterium | reverse complement strand
TCCCTGTGAGGGAGGGGGTGCCATGCGGATGGGATGTGCAATGCCAAATGTCACTTGAGGAGTCTTAGAGGGGGCCATGCACTACTAAGCGTAGCGGATAATAACCAATGTCGATACCTAACGGCAAAACGGGCTGAAAGCCCAATGAGCTACATAGCCCAATGGCAAGCGAAGCGACGCCTTGGGTATTGGGAATGCAGCAGCAATGCGCCCTGTAAGGGCAAAAGCCTATTCAACAAACAGAGAATCAACGCTTTTGCCCTTACAGGGCGTTTGCAAACAACAACAAAATACCCAGGGTGCCGCTTCGCTCTACCCTGGGCTATGGAGAAATAAGCCTTTCAGGCTATTGTTAGCATTTCTGCTATTCAGATTCTTTGCCCGTTTTCTTGGGGAAAAGGTGTCGTAAATTCTTGGCTACTGGCGGCGGACAGGGCGCACAGAGAACCCATAGTAACGGTAGTTGTAGTAGCCAGGGTCGACGTAGCCCGAGAGGAAGTTCAAGCCCCACGCGTCGTACGGGCGGCTCTCGCAGAGCGAACTCGACCAGTAGCCGCCGTAGCTGCCATCACCGCTGAGCGAACCATTGCCGGGAGAGCCATTGCCGGGAGAGCCAGCGGCAGGGAGGAAAATGTATTTAGAGCTGTCTTTCTTTGAAGATACCTTATAGCCATTCTTGCCGTTAATGGAAGTCCATGTCCATGTGCAGTTGCTCACAAGCATGCTTATTTTGCGCCGATGCCATTTCGGTCATAGCACCATATAGGAAAAACATGGTTAAGATTATTGCTATGGATCTCCATTTCCATAGCATATCTTTCCACGAAAGTGTTGCAAAGTGAACGATTGCTTTGCCTGGGCATGGAGAATAGGATAGCTTTAATTGATTTGTGTTTATTAACATTGTTTTTTATGGTAGTTTTTCTAGTCAAAGCTGTTGACATTGATTGATTATGAAACTTTAGGAAGTTATTATTTTATCATCACTTAATACAATCAACGTAACTACTCAGCCATGCTATTTTTTTAACAAGGATTGGCGTAAGCCAATCCTTGTTTATAAATCATATCGCTGAGTAGTTACTCAATCAACCTCTATGTGCAAAATTAGTAAAAATGTTCAATCTGAGCAAGTTGAAATAGATTTTTTTAGTTTAAGTAATGATGAAATAATAACTTCGGAAGATTTGGCTTGTATTTTTAGACTATTTTGTCCTAATGAAGAGGGTAGCGCTAAGCGCAAGGGTGAACAAAGAGATGCTCGGGCAGAAGGTGTTATTGGTGTGATGAGTGTGTGATGAGTCAAAAAACACTCATCACGCATTCAATACTCTAATCTTCATGTATTTAGATGGCGTATGTGATGAGTGACGAGTGTCTCAACGATTTCTTGCTGGTTTCTCTAAATCGATGTAGCTTTAGTGCTTTCTATAGAAATAAATGCCTCCTTATTTCTCTAAATGGGGGTAGCTTTAGTGCTTTCTGGAGAAATAAACACCTCCTTATTTCTCTAAATCGATATATTTTTAATGCTATTTAGAGAAATAGTTACCTCTTTATTTCTCTAAATCGCTATTTATTTATACCTTTGCGGAGAAATAAAGTAATGGGAAACATGAAAGTAATTGGCAGGATAAAAGAAATAGAAACGCTGGAATCGCTTTGCAAGAGCGAGTCGGCAGAGTTTGTGGCAGTATATGGAAGGCGTCGCGTTGGTAAAACATTCCTGATAAAGGAATTGTTTAAGGAGCGATTTGCTTTCTGGCATACGGGTGTGTCGCCATACGACAAAAACAAGAAAGGACTTATGAGCGATCAGTTGCGAGAGTTCCACTATTCGCTGATGGAGTATGGCTACAAGAAAAGAAGCGTGCCAACAAACTGGATTGATGCGTTCCATCAGCTGCAAGAATTGCTTGAAAGCAAGGACACGGGGAAGCGCATGGTGGTGTTCATTGATGAATTGCCATGGATGGACACGGCAAGGTCGAAATTCATTCCAGCTTTCGAGCACTTCTGGAACGGATGGTGCAACAAGCACGACAATGTGATGCTGATTGTGTGTGGTTCTGCAACTTCGTGGATTAAGGACAATTTGATAAACAATAAGGGTGGATTGTACGACAGAGTGACAAAAGAGATTAAGATTCAACCTTTCACCTTGCAGGAGTGTGAGATGCTGTTCAAGAGCAAGGGCATTGCAATGTGTCGCTACGACATAGTGAATGCGTATATGCTTTTTGGCGGAGTGCCAATGTATCTGAATGCTTTCGAGAAGGGGTTGAGCGTTGCTCAAAATGTCGATAATATCCTGTTCTCAAAAAGTGCAACTCTTAAATTTGAGTTCGATCGCCTTTTCAAGTCGTTGTTTAAGAATGGCGAACAATATCAGAATGTTGTGCGCTTTCTTGCGACTAATCGCAGTGGTTATACCAGGCAGGACATCATAGATGGCGCAAAGCTCAAGAATGGTGGTGATGTGACAGATATGCTGAAGGCTCTCGAAGCAAGCGACTTCGTGCGCTCGTATGTGCCATACGGCAATAGTAAAAGGGTGAAATATAAGTTGTCGGACAACTATTGCTTGGCTTACTTGCATTTTATTGACAAAAAGAAGGTGATGGATGAACATTTCTGGGAGAACAAGAACGCGTCGCCAGAGCTGAATGCGTGGAGGGGCATTGCTTTTGAAGATGTATGCTTCAATCATATCAGACAGATAAAGAAAGCATTGGGAGTTCAATCTGTTCACACTACAGAGCAACCTTTGGTGATTTTGGACAGCAAAGGGAAAAGAGAAACGCAGATTGACATGATCATTGTGCGTGACGATAACGTTGTGAATATCTGCGAAATGAAGTTTTACGGCAAGCCATTTGCCATCGACAATAAATATGAAATGGAGTTGAGAGAAAGGATTGTGAGCATTGCAGAAACGCTGAAGAGAACTCAAACGGCTCATCTCACTTTTATTACTTCTTTTGGAGTGACTGATAATGAGTATTCGAGCATAGTGCAGAAGACGGTTGTTATGGATGCTTTGTTTGAATAGATGGGATTGCCGATAATAAATAGACTATCCATTTCTGAATCCGCTATAAAAAGTCCTAATTTAACGACCGCCTCAAAAATCGCTTTCTTTTTGACAGTGTTTTGTGGCTATATATTCGATTCTGCATGTAGCTTGCTTACAATATTGTTTGAAAACACCTGTTTTGAAAGCAAAAAGAAAAGTTGATTTTTGTAAACGACTTTTTATAGTAGACTCATTTCTTATTATTTCGTCCAAACAAAAAGGCACGCACCAAACAGATGCGTGCCTTTATTGTAACTTGATGATTAGAATCCTTCTGATGCGTCTTTTCTCTGCAACACATAACGGAAAAATCATATCTTGCGGCAGCAAAATAAAAAGACCACCGAACACAATGTGCACGATGGTCTCATTCATTAACAAATAATTAGTCTTTCATTCTATGTCCTATACATCATTTTCTTACCTTCTTGCCATTTATGATGTATATGCCTTTAGATGCAGAATTGATACTTTCAATTTTACGACCTGTAATGTCATAGATATTATCGTTGATGCTGTCTATGCCACCAATACCTCTTATGCTTGTCGCATTGTTGAGATTAAGTGTAAACGGCATCGCAAGCGATGTGTGAGGGGTAAAAGTGCCAAACGATTATAAAATATCAGTCATAATGTACAAAATAGCATTTTGTTTACGGCAGAGACCGCCATGCGCAATGCGCACGACGATCTCGCCAACTTAATAAAATATTTATTCAATGCTTCTGTCTTTCATATATTCTTATTATGCTTCTCTTTACTTTCCAAGCATGATATTGATGAGGGCGGTGATGTCGGCGATGTTCACTTGCTTGTCGCCGTTGAGGTCAGCCTTGTCGACGCTCTTCGTCTCCTTGCCGATTACCTGGTTGACAAGTCTCTTCATGTCGGCCATGTTAATCTCGCCGTCGCTGTTGATGTCGCCTTTCTTGCCCTTCATCTTGTTCTCGTAGTTGCGCACCACATAGTTCACTACAGGGAATGTCTGACCGCCGATGGTCTTGTTGTACCATCCGAGAGTCCACTCGAAGTTGAACTTGCCGAAATCGCCGTAGTTAGGACCGACAACTGTACCGCTTACTGAGTGTCCTGCTGCTTCCTCGTGAGTGATGCTGCTGCCTGTGCTGAGCTCGAGGCCGTAGCCTGCCTTGATGCATCCAACAGTTGCAGAGTATTTCAGGTCGATAGAGTATGAATGCTCGATAGTGCTGCTGTTGGCGCTTGTCAGCTCGATAGAGCGTGACACACCGCCATTTTCGCCCACGGCGATGAACTCGCGGTTGTTGAATGGAGCAGCCCAGAGCACCTTGCCGTTGTCGGCCATGCTGATGATATCCTCTTTTGATCTTGGGTATGAGCCTGGGTCGCCCACCTTGTGTGTGAACACCTTGCGGAGATCAGGCACACCCTTCATGTCGGCTGCAAGCTCGGTATAGGTGTGGAGTCCCATCATCTGCGTCTGAGGCTCGAGAGGAATGTATATGTTTACTGTTGTGCCGATCATATCCTCGTCCTCTGCGCTCATCACGGTGTACTCATACACATCGTAGAGGTATGCTGTGAGGATTACGCCGTCGTCGTTCTTGTCCACGCTGAATGTGGTGTTGTATGCCTGTGTCTCTGACACCTCGTTGCTCTTTGCCACCTCTGTGCTGAGAGTGGTTTCAAACTCGAAGCCTCCAATCTTTGTTCCTACGATAGGGGCGTTTATCTCCTGCTCAAAGCCGAACGAGAGCGAAGCGTTGAGTGAGCTGTTAGAACCCTTCGAAGATGTTGACTCCTTGTTCACGCCCCACTGTGTCACCTTGTCCACATCTGATGTGTAGTCGTAGCCTTCCACTGTCGGCGATGCTGCGAGCACAGCGTGAATCTGAGGGTCGCTGATGGCGCGGTAGTAGCGGTTGAACTTGAGGTTCATGCCCTTGTGCTTGCTTGCCACGGCGAGGAGTACAGGGTTGGAGCCATCGCCTCGGCTATTATGCTGACTTGTAGAAATACCCATGTCGTCGGCGCTTCCTCCGTTGAACTTCAGGTAGTTCTTATTCCAGTCGTAGTAACGGTCGTAGTCGCTGCTATTCATTCCCGACAGTGGCTCGCCGTTCTGTGTCTTTAGCTTGATTTCCGAGAAGTAGCGGTTGACGCGTGTCCAGCCAGATTCATTAGGATTTGAAAGTGGTGTACCATAAAATTCATTTCTTTCTTGTCCAGTGGCAACAAAGAATATAGACTCGCGACCATCTTTATTTCCGTCAGCATTGCAAGCAACCATGGCACCGTCGGGGATACATGAACTGCCTTCTTCAAGATATTTGGAAATTCTCATCGCCATAAAATCGGTCAAACTATTATAAGATTTAAGCTGACTTGGGAACGGAGTATAACCCTTATAATCCTCGATAAGTCTTGTCTCCTTCAATCTGTAATTGTCGCCATCCTTTATCCATCTGAAGCTCCATCCGCAGTACACGATGTCCTTTGGGTATTTGTTTCCTCGGAATCCGCAGAGCACGATGCTTGAATGTCCTGTGCCGTGGTATGCGATAGCGGTGCGGTAGCGTGTCTTCTGCACAAGTCTTGTGTCGGCGTAAGAGTCGTACTGGAAGACGCAGAGGTCGCGGGCGTCAGGTGCGCCTATATTGTAGGATGCTGTGATGATATCGGGCAGAGCGGAGCCTGTCACATTGCCAATCTCGATGTCGAGCACGTCACCCCAGTTGGTTGTAGAGATTGTGTAGGATGCATCCGGTCCGTACTTCGAGTTGCCGAATCTGCCGTTCAGCACGTCGAAGAACACACGGAGCTTAGGGCCGCCTGCTACACCGTCGTTGCAAATCATGGCAATGTCCTGCTTGCCGTCGGCATCAATATCGCCAATGGCGAAGCGCATGTGAGCGTCGTAATTATTATTATTTGATGCGAAGCTGCGCTGAGCGAGCACCTTTCTTGGCTGTCCTTCCTCCTTCTTGCCGTCGTAGATGACAATCTTGCTGGACACACATATTATAATATCTTCTATGCCGTCGTCGTTGAGATCTGCTGTACGTACCTGGAGCTGGCGGTTGAACCACTCGTCGCGATAGTTCATGACGTATCCATTGCTTTGTGCTTTTCCATCCAAATTATACACCGTCCTCGATTCATTCGCCCAATTGCCCTTTGCCGGGCTCATAGAGAAGCAACCGGAGATTGTCTCCTCGCTGAGCAGCTTGTAGTCCTGTGTTGCATCGCCGTAGATTCTTATCTTCACATCGCCTGGGCCGCTGATTTTTGGATAGCGTCCAGCATTCTTTCCTTCGTCGTTAGAACACCAGCCTGATGCGTCGGAGTTGTAGAACATCTCCTTGTCCCAAATCACCTCCACGATGTTCTGGTATCCATTTTCGTTGGTCTGCGCTGCGAGCTTCTTAAGGCGGTTGCCCACACCAGCTATGTTAGGAAGCTTAGTGTCGGCAGAGCGGCCGTTTATAAGGTCGATCATTCCGACGCGTGACGCCCATGAAGAGGCGGTGTTGAAGTCGCCAGAGTTTTTGTCGACACCAGAGATGTCGAAGAACACGTTCTGCTGACCTACAGAGAACTTATAGTTGTCGTCGAGCGGCTGCTGTGTGCTCTTGTCCGTGCTTGTGTTGAATCGTGAGAGAATGCCTGAATATGGGCTGCTTGCTGGTCGGCATCCGCGCACCATACATCCCACCTCCTTGCTCTCGAAAGGCTTGTCCATGTCCATGGTGAGGGCGGCGTCGCCCATCTTCATCATGAAATATACAGGGCGTCCGTTGTTGCGTGTCTTGGTGAAGTAGCATGAGTACATTCCGTTCTGCGTGATGGCTCCCGCAGTATTGATGTATCCTTCAGGAGTGGCTTGGAAGTAGAGGCTGTCCTTGTCGCTGAAGGTGGTGCTCCATGTTGCAGAGCTATGCTTCTTGAGCTTTGTGCCCGCTGTGCTGTATCCGCCGATGCTGTTGACAAACTCCTCCATCTCGCCCATAGAAGGGAGGTCCCATCCTTTAGGGAGGGCAGCCTTTGCGCCCTCGAAGTTGTAGTATGCGCCTACCTTGGTGTTGGCAGAGTTGAAGTCCTTGTAAGCCATCTTGAGCTTTGCGTCCGACTTCCAGAGGTTGGCAGCTGTGGCAGCGTTGCTGATGCTCACCATGTTGGCAACAGAAGGGTTTGGTCGGAGGTCTTCAGCCATCCAGAGCATATCGCCGATGCGCACGATGGCATAGTGGATGCCCGCAGCGTCGGTACAGTCGTAGAAGTCGAAGTTGACATTGTGGCTCACCGTAGGCTGCTGAGTGACGATGGTCTTCTTTGTACCGCTCACACCCGTAAAGCGGAGTGCGTCGCCTTCCTTGAAAGGTACGAGCTGGCAGCCTGACACCTGTGTGCCGAGACAGATCTTGTCGCTGCCCTTGCATGTCACCTTGTCGCCAGTGCGCAGATTCTGCACTGTGACGCTAGATACTGTGGTGCTTTCACCGCTTCCGGTAAATCCTATCACGATAGTCTCTGCCAGGGCACTGACGCTTAGCGCTGCCGACAGCGTAAAGGATAATAGAAATCTTTTCATCTTAAAAATGTGGTTTGTAAATATTTTATAAGTTTGTGATAATTTTTTCAGTTTGCTGATACTGGCACAAAGTTAGTGCATTTTTGACCGTAATGTACATAAAAATGTGCGGTATTTTCTCATTATACAAGAAATACCACATAAAAGCGATGAAAAAATGATGCCAATGAAATATTTGAAAGGGATAGATGTTACATGGCGAGTATATTATAGGCAGAATAAATCATCCATAGTGACTTCGATCTGTATGCTATTCCAATACTGATTGCGAGCTAGCTGAGCGTCGATGCTCAACAAGTGTTGCAATCAAACAAAAGCGGCACAAGACATACGGAGGGTAAAAGAGTTAAAGGGCCCCTTAACTCTGCAGATATATGCGCATGCAATAATCATACGAAATCAAAAATATCAGGTAAATTTCTTATTTGACTCGCGGTAGTCGTTTACCGACATTCCAGCATATTGATGGAAATGCTTGTAGAAGTTGGAGCGGTCGTTGTAGCCAACCATATCCATGAGATCGCCTGTAGCTATGCTGCTATTGTGCTGTATGATGTTCATTGCCTCTTGTATTCGCAGTTCGCTTCGCCAAGAGCGGAATTGCGTGTGCAGTATGTTGGTGAAATAGGCGTTGAAGGCAGCTTTCTTCAATCCCATGCCGGCAATAATCTCGTCGACGGTAATGTCATTTTTCACATATTCCTTATTATCCATCCACAGGGTGATGGCATTTTTTACCGATTCCATCTCTTCTTCGTTGCCGCTGTGAACATGTGTTGCACTTTCCTTGCAAAGCATAGCGTCTGCTTCTTCGGCGTCGGCATTGACATTCGACGAACGAACGATGAAGCTTGATGTGGAGACATAGTTGGACAGACACATCTCTGCGCCTGTATAGTAGACAGGCACCATGATGCTGAATGCTGTGAAGAGGTATGGAGAAGGGTCGAAGCTTACCGCCAGGGCTATGATTCCGATAGCGAATGCACTGTAGAAGAAGTACTTAACCCATGTGATGCGTGTCATCATATCGTCTTCGAACATAGCTTCGAGTCGTTTCGCTGCTTTGTGAAACTCTTGGTTGAAATAGTAGACGAGGTAGGCGATATAGAGGACATAGCCTGCCGCGATAGCGTAGTAGTAAACGAAAGAATGTGTCTTGTCTATCACTCCTCCTGTTATCGTTGCTGCAAAAGAAATTGATATGCCAATAAGATGCATTGTCACTTGTCTGGATTTCACCGCCTTAGGGTTGATGAACACGACACTTGTCATGGTGAAAAGTGCCGCTTGGTAGCATGCTACACCAACGATGATGATAGGCAGCAGGTGTCCGTTGCTTGCTGTTTCCGACTGTGTGTTGGTGAGGTAATGGTTCACTTCGTTGAATGTTAGGCACAAGCAGGCAACTGCGATAAGCCGAGTAGCCATACGGAAATTATCCCATTCCGCTTTCTTTGGAATATGGGTGAAGAAGAGTTGCAAAGTCAGCACGAACAAGACTGACGATGCAGCGATACTCGTGAAACGATATATGGTATCTATGTCTGCAACGATTGGCATAGTAGTATCTCTTTAATGATTATTGGTTGTTAAATGACTCTTTTCTACCCTTATTGATGAGAGTAGAATAGAGATGTAACATCAAGATATGTTAAAAATGTACAAATTTAGCCTATATTTGCAAATCTTCCAAAGAATAATGATGTTATTTGTTATCTAATGATTTTTTTTGTGGTATAAGTAGTTGTTCAAAATTAATTACTTGACTTTAGCTTTAGCTAAGTCTTTAGGCTACAATGGTTTTATGGTTTTGAGGTATGTCGTTAGATGTAGGAAAAAATCCTGCACAACTCTATTCCTTAGAGTATAATCCGAAAGCGAAGCGTCCGTATAACCGCCACAACCGCTAAGCTGAAAGCAAATGCTAAAGCTGAGTAATTTAATAATGAACATCTACTTATTTATATACATGATAATTAGTACGTACAAGAAAAGAGAGAATTAAGTGATTCGTCTGTCGCAATATCAGGCACATACAATAAATAATAATATGTGATGGTCGCTTATTTGTAAAATAAGTTGTAACTTTGCAGCAGATAACACATATATATAATATAAGAGAAGACAATGAAACTACTTTTGCTTGGTAGCGGCGGCCGTGAGCACGCCTTGGCTTGGAAGATTGCACAGAGCCAGAAGATTGAAAAACTGTTTATAGCCCCAGGTAATGCTGGTACAGCCAGTGTGGGGGAGAATGTGGCTTTGAAAGCAGATGACTTTGAGGGCATCAAGAAGTTTGTGCTTGAGAACAAGATTGACATGGTTGTTGTCGGTCCTGAAGACCCGCTGGTGAAAGGTGTGTATGATTTCTTCAAGAATGACGCTGAGATAGCATCTATCCCTGTCATCGGTCCAAGCAAGGCAGGTGCTGTGCTTGAAGGTTCAAAGGATTTTGCAAAGAGTTTCATGCAGCGCAATGGTGTGCCAACAGCTGCTTACCGTTCTTTCAATGGTACAAATATAGAAGAGGGCATTGCATTCCTTGAGACTCTTCAGGCTCCTTATGTGCTGAAGGCTGATGGTCTTTGTGCTGGCAAGGGAGTGCTCATCATCGATGACCTTGAGGAGGCTAAGAAGGAGTTCCGCGGAATGCTCGACGGAATGTTTGGCGAGGCATCTGCCACAGTTGTCATCGAGGAGTTTCTGTCAGGCATCGAATGTTCGGTTTTTGTGCTTACTGATGGCAAGAACTATAAGATACTCCCTGAGGCTAAGGACTACAAGCGTATTGGCGAGGGCGACACAGGTTTGAATACTGGTGGCATGGGCTCTGTATCTCCTGTTCCATTTGCTGACGCTGAGTGGATGAAGAAGGTGGAGGAGCGCATCGTGAAGCCTACTATCGACGGTCTTGCAAAGGAGGGCATCGAATATAAGGGATTCATCTTCCTCGGACTTATCAAGGTGGACCGTGACTATGCTTACGCTAAGGCTGGCGACCCTGTAGTGATAGAGTATAATGTGCGTATGGGCGACCCAGAGACAGAGACTGTTATGCTCCGCATCAAGAGTGACCTTGTTGACCTTCTTGAGGGAGTGGCAGAGGGCAATCTTGACACTAAGACACTTGAGTTTGACGAGCGTTCGGCTGTGTGCGTGATGATGGTGAGCGGTGGTTATCCACAGGCATATAAGAAAGGTTTTGAAATCACAGGCATAGAGAATGTTGAAGGTTCGGTAGTATTCCATGCAGGTACAAAATTGCAGGATGGCAAGGTTGTGACAGATGGCGGCCGTGTGATTGCTGTAAGCTCATACGGTGCAACACAGAGCGAAGCTCTTGTCAAGTCATTCACTGAGGCTGGCAAGATTCAGTTTGAAGGCAAATATTTCAGAAGAGATATTGGACAAGACTTGCTGAAAGGTTGATAACCTTTCAGCATGGCTTGGGGTGCAGCACTCCACTGGCACGAGGCAAGGTACGAAGCCGAAGCGGCAGTGGCTAAGTGCAAAGGTGGATTGACTTGCTGAAAGGTTAATAATCTTTCAGCATGGCTTGGGGTGCAGCACTCCGCTGGCACGAGGCAAGGCCTTTAGTATGATTTTTTATTTATTATCAAGAATGAAGAGAATGAGAGAAATGCCATCCGGATGGCTTCTCTTAATTCCAATCGTAACGATTTAATTTTGAATTAGAAGGAACAGTTTGCTACAAACTGAAAGAAGAAATCTCTAATTTGGTTACGCCGAGTTCTTCGAAGTTTTCTAAATTGGCTACGCCGAGCTGACGGTTCTTGATAAAAAATAATAGGGGTGGGAAAGTTTAGTTAATAATCTTTCAACATGGCAATGACACAAAAAATCCCTCTCTGCTGAGCGCAGAGGGGGATTTTTGTAGTAGTACGCTTATTAGTCTTTATTAGGCCAATCACTTTTTTTGATTAGCTTGCCAGTCTTTATGGACTCTTTTATCAACGAATTGATAAGATATAATCCGTTGTCTTTTGGGTATGCATTCTCACCTCTGCTTTGTAGATAGTATTTGTCGGCATAGGATGCAGAATATGACCAAGATTCTCCGTCGAGAATCTCATACTGTGGTCTATAGCTGCTTTCGTATTCATATATCTTGTGGCTGTTGATTATCTCATTGATCTTTGTCATCAACGATGTGCTGACAAGATATGTTTGATATTCGCCCAAGCCTGTTTCGTGAACGTAAATCTTGATGGCGCAATAATCACCTTTTTCTGTAAGTCCGACTTCAATGTCATCTATCGGCTGCGCCATTGTTGCATGACGGTTATATGTGTAGCTGACAAGTGTTTTGTCGCTCACATCGTTTTTGTCTGCAAATCCGAAAAGAGAAAACATTGAAAATGCCATGAGGATTAGATATTTCATATTTAGTTATGTTGTTTAGTAATGTTATGTTCTAAATTCTCCATTAGTTGCTTGCAAATCTGTTCCATTCCAACTATCGATGGGTGGTTGTACTGCTTGTCTATGCTTTTGAGCTGTACGTTTGTCACGCCATAGTGTTTGCATATCACAGCCATAGATGAATTATATTCACCGTCAAGATCGGAATTGCAGATGTTTATAATCTTCATGTTCGGATGCTTGGTTTTCAGGTTGTGCAGCAGATAGCAGAAGGCAGGGCGAAATTTGTAGAGATCTTTTTTTGTCCACCCCTCATACATGTATTCACCTAATGGCGACTTTGCCCAGCAGTCGTTGGTGCCTCCAAAGATGAAGAGTATGTCGGGCTCACCTATGTTAGTCATGCGGGTTACGAAAGAGCGGTCGGAGTAGTCGTTCTTCCCATAGCCAGTATTGCAGATTGTGGCGCCAGAGTATGAGTTGTTTTTCACCATCACATAGCCCATCTTCTCGTTGAGCAGCCACCACCATGTCTTCCTCACATCGTGTACATCATTAGGAAATTTCGACTTGTCTCTGTAGAAGCATAGATTAGCGGCAGGGTACACATGCCCTGAATATGTGGAGTAGCTGTCGCCTAATATAGACACTTTTTTCTGTGCAGAAACAAAGTTTAATGTCATTGTCAATGCAATGACAAGAGCAAGAACTTTTTTCATTTCAATTATTTCTTTGATGCAAAGATAGGTAAAAATGCTAATGTCATAAGTAAGTAATCAAAATTATTTTTATATTTATCAAGAATTTATAGATATTAGAGATTTTTTCTTTCAGTTTGTCAGCAAACTATTCTTACTGATTCAGAATCTAATCGTTACGATTGGAATTAAGAGAAGGCATCCGGATGGCATTCTCTTATTCTCTTCATTAGCTACGCTGAGGCTAAAGGTTCTTGATTATAAAAATAATTTTGTACAGATACTTAATAAATATATACAAGTTTCGCTCCACTTGCCCCTGTAGTTAAAGGGTAGTTAAAGAGAAGTTAAAGGGTAGTTAAAGTGACAAATGTCTGACATGGCAAACGTCTCTTTAACTCCGAGCGAAGCGATAACTCCTCTTTAGCTCCACTTTAACTCCTAAAAACGAGCAAGTTGCATACTTACGAAAGTTGAATAAATATATTGAATAATATTTGTTGTCTATGCCTTAATTTTCAATTCATGTCGTTCTTCCGGCACCACATCTCATCTCCATTTAAGAAGATAGGGTATCCATCTATGTTGTTTTCGTATATCTGTCCAGTGCCTAAGCCTTGTGGCATGGTAGGTTGGTATTTTGCCACCCAATGAGCGATGGCATTTAGGCCAACATTGCTTTCAAGTGCAGATGTTGCCCACCATCCTATGTTGCGTTCGGTGGCGAGGTGAATCCACTCGTCACAACCAGTGAGCGCCCCGTGAAGAGACGGCTTGAGAATGATGTATTGCGGATTGATGGCATCGAGCAGCGATATTTTGTATTCGGTGGTATATGACTCGAAAGCTGTGCCGGGTATTGTGCCAGGTATCAGCTCCTCGTCAAGGGCGATAGGCAGAGGTGTGGACTGGCATAGTTTCGCCATCTCCTCCCATTGTCCGGCGCGTATAGGCTGCTCTATAGAGTGAAGGTCAAGCTGTGCGAGGGTGTCGAGTTTGCGCATGGCGTCATCTCCTGGCTGAAATGCTCCATTAGCATCGACACGCAGTTCAATGACCTCCCGTGGAAAGCGGCTTCGTATCTGGCGAAGCAGCGAAACCTCATCATCGAAATTTATTGCTCCAATCTTCATTTTCACACATCGGAATCCTGCAGAGAGTTTTTCCTCTATGCGGGCTTTCATTGTGTCGTAGTCGCCCATCCATATAAGTCCATTGATAGGTATGCCGCATTCACCTCTGGAGAAAGGGGTGTCGGATAGCCTCTTCGAACGGCTATGGTAGTGCCACAGAGCAGTCTCGTGGGCAAACAGCATAGCAGATGAAGTGTCGGGTGACAAGTCGGGCAGAGGCGCATATTCGCCTATGCCGATGTGGCTCGGATCGTCTTCGTCAACAATCTTGATAAACTTTACTTTATGTTCAGTATATGTGCCTCTGCTTGTGCCAGCGCGAAACTTGAATCGCAGAGTGTATGGCTTGATATCTATTTTCATAGGTAGGTGATATCCTTTATTTTGCCAGTGCCTGACAAATTCTGTCTTCTAATTGCCTTCCAATGCTTGATGTCGGCACGCCATTGCTGATGATGGAGAAAGCAAGCTCGTGTTCGTTAGATGCCTTTACATATCCTGCGAGGGCTGTAACACCTTCCACTGTGCCAGTCTTTGCATGCACATTCTGGTGTGCATTGCCATTCTTCATTCTTTTCTCCAAGGTGCCGTCAACACCTGCTATAGGGAGTGAGTTGTAGAAATGCTCATATATTTTGGGATTGTGATAAGCATAGCGGAGGAGTGCGACCTCGACGTCGGCGGTGACATAATTGTAGAGAGACACGCCGCTGCCATCGGCAATCTTCACAGTTGAAGGTGATGCTCCAGCCTTCATGATGACCGACTCAATGAGTGGCATAGCATCTTTGTATGTGCATCGCTTCGTTGATTGCTGCTTTGCGAGATGGAAAAACAGAGCTTCAGCATGCAGATTATCTGAATTCTTCAGCAGGCGCTGCAGAATCTGCTGAACGGTGCGCGTCTTGGTGAATAAGAGTGTGCCGTCAGAAGCATATTCCTTCATTGCAGAGGGGATGCGATTGAGGGTGGTGTCGGCAGGCGTGATGTTGGCAGACGCAAGTTCGAGGCTCAGAGCCTTGGCAAAGTCGGCAGTAGGGTGAAAAAGAGGGTCGGCAGAATATTTGTTGAAATTAGGGCATTCCATGCCTCTCTCCGCCATGAGTGGAGACAGGTATGGCATAGATTTGCAAGGCACATCATCCCAGCACCATCCGTAGCCGTAGAGGTCGGAGCTTGTCATGCTGGCATCTCCATATACTGTTCCGCTGATGGAGCGTATTCCGCTGTTGCGGATGCTCTGCGCGAGTTCTTTTATGTCATTGTAGCATAGCATAGGGTCGAAATCCCCTACCACATATATATCGCCGTTCAATACGCTGTCTGCAGTTATTGAGCCAGTATAGAACGCTTGAGTGCGAATCTCGTATTGCGCGCTTAGTTTGTCGAGTGCTGACACCGAAGTGAGCACTTTCATTGTTGATGCAGGGCGCATCATCTTGTTGCTGTTGAGGCTCCACAGGAGAGAGTCGGCGGTGAGGTCCCACACGCATATAGAAGTGTAGTAGCATTGCTTGTCAATCTCGACTGCGAAGCTGTCAAGGGTGAGCTTTGTGCGTTCATCCCATGGCATCCTGTCAAGGAGTGAGTCGCTGCCAGCAATGTTGGAAGCTATGTTTTGTGATGTCGTCTCACTCTGGGCATGCACGCTTGATGTGCTTGTAAGTAAAAGCAGAGCTATGGTGAGCAGGGTGGATGATTTAGTCTTCATCGTCGTAGTCTTTAGTTTTGTTTTTACGTTTTATGAGGAATTGTACAAAATCCTCTTCATTGCGTGGATAAATATAGTGTTCAGTCTTGTCGTTCATCACGATGACGAGGGTGGTGCGTAAAGCCTTCCCACCTATACGCATGCTGTTGATGCGGTCGATGCGGTTGATGTCATCGAGCGAAAGGATGATATCTTTTGAAAACCTACCGTTGTGAATGACAAGCCTGTTGTCATGCGTTACAGTGTAGGTGGTGTTGATTATCCTTTCGATGATGATAACCATGATGAGTAAGTCGGCGGTGATGAGTATTCCACACCATTGTTTAGTGAGATATGCGGTCTGCCATATCAAATAAATGGCTACTGACAGCATTGCTGCCAGTAGCACATAACTCCCGAAGGATACTTTTGCGTGAAATTGTCTATTCACAATTATTTAAGGATTAGTAAAGAAGCAAATTATGTTATTTCTCCAATGGTGATGTCATGCCCACCTCAATATGGTTGCCATTTCTGAAGAGCTGTTTTGCCACAGCTTGTATGTCGGCAGGAGTTATGCTGTTGAGCACAGCTTCAAAGTCTGTGCACCAGTCGCGGTTCCAGCGAGCTTTCTGAGTCATCTGCCCCATCCAGTAACTGTTTGTCTTGAGCTTTTCGGCATGGCGACGCAAGAGATACTCTTTGCATTTGTTTATGTGGTCCTCATTAGGGCCGTTCTTGACAAGATTCTCAATGCCTTTGTACACAATCTCTGTCATGCGCTCACGCTTTTCAGGAGCTGTAGGCAGCTGAATGATGCACTTTCCATGATTCTTGAAAATATCCAAGCTTGTCTGTACAGGCACACCATACGCACCTCCTTCATCTTCGCGAACAGACTCAGTGTAAGTCATGTCAAGGTCAGTCTCAATGAAGTCGAGAATGAATTGATTCTTCTGAGTGATCTCTAACGGTGTGTGGTACAGGAAGAGCACTACAGCATTTGGCGTTTGAAGCTCTTTCTCAAAGATGTTCTTTCTTTCGCCCTTGACAATGTCCATGCTTATGCTGTTGTAGTTTTCGCTGCTGTCGAGCACAGGGAGAGCGCCGAGATATTTGGCGAGGAGAGGTGCGATAGAGTCAGCGTTGCAGTCGCCGACGATGAAGAATTCAAAGTCGTTGGCATCGGCAAAGCGCTCTTTATACAGTTCGATGATGCGGTCGTAGTTTATGCGGTCGAGATCATCTGCTTTAGTGCGCACAGCTCGTACATTATTATTATATATGACCTTTGCTATAGTGTCCTGCAGAGATGTTGATGGGTCGAGCTCAGCATTAGCGAGAGCCGCCTTTTGGCGTTGGATTAGAGAGTTGAACGCCTCCTGATCCTTGCGAGGAGCTGTGAAGCATAGGTAAGTGAGCTGGAGCATTGTCTCAAAATCTTTCTTCACACACGAAGCTGAGATACCTTCATTGTAAGACGACACACTTGGAGATGCGCTTGCCTGGATGCCTGCAAGCTTCTTCTGAAGCTCTGTGGCGGAGAAGTTGCCCCAGCCGCCTATAGTCACTAAGTCTATGTTGCTTGTCTGGTCATATTCGCTGTCAGGGTAGAGCGATGTGCCTCCCCATGATGTGGCGCTCATGCTGATTTTGTTTGGAGAGAAATCAGTGTGCTTGACATGCACTTTTATTCCATTAGACAGGGTGATGAGTTTTGCATCGTATGCATCATCGGTGATGCTCACCACATTGCCAGTGGCAGGTATGTTGTCAACAAGAGGGTCTGTGTTAACTTCTTCGACATACGCCTCGATAGTCTCACCCTCCACTTCCTTCATGATGGCGAGTATATCCTCTTTTGAAGGATAGATGATGCCTTCCTTGTCTGGGCAGAACATTGTCACAACGAGGTTGCTGTCAGGTATCTGCTCACATATTTTGTTGACAGCCTCAAGCGGAATGGCAGGAACAAGCTGGTTCATTGTTGCATATTCCCATTCGATGCCAGGTGATGGCTCGTTTTCGAGGAAGTGCTGCACATATTCCTGAACAAAGGAAACGCTCTCTACCTTATCACGGTGGTTGTAGGCGCTTTCTAACTGTGAGAGGTATTCTGCTTTGAAACGCTCATATTCGGATGCTGTGAAACCATGCTTCTTCATGCGGAGAATCTCGCGGTATAAGCCCATGATAGCGTCTTTGTATCCGTTGTCTTTGCTTACAGCAATGCCATTGAATGCTGACTTTGTAGAGCTGACAAGGAAGTCGCCATATTGGAATTGTGCGCCGATGAATGGTGCATTCTCCTTCTGCATGATTTCGTTTATGCGGTCATTGAACATAGACTCCATGGCAGTTATCATATACTGAATGGCGATATACTGCAAATTACCTTTCTCATCACGAGGATAAGCTTCGTCCTTCCACATGAGATAGATGAGTGTGTTGTCTTGTTCTTTGTCTTTGAGCACAGAAACTATAGGTTCGCTATTGTCTGGCACAGGGTAGTATTCGCGCACAGCAGCATCAGCGGCAGCAGGTTGGATATCTGCAAACACTCTTTGAATCTTCTGCTCCATATCGTTGACATCGATGTCGCCGACTATGATGATAGCCTGAAGGTCAGGGCGATACCATTTCTTGTAATAGTCACGGATGTCGTTGTATGGGAAGTTCATCACAATATCCATAGTGCCAATAGGCAGGCGAGTGCCATACTTGCTGCCTTCGTAGATTGTTGGGAGTCCCTGCTCGTACATGCGCATCATAGCTGACGAACGCATGCGCCATTCTTCGTTGATGACACCACGCTCTTTGTCTATCTCCTTGTCTTCGAGAAGGAGGTCGTGGCTCCAGTCATGAAGGATGAGCAGGCAAGAATCGAGGGCGCCGGCTGTCTCGACATTCACATTGTCGATGTTATACACTGTTTCATCGAACGAAGTGTAGGCGTTAAGGTTCTCTCCAAACTTAACGCCGATGCTTTCGAGGTAAGTCTTGAGACGGTCGCCAGGGAAGTTTGTCGTGCCATTGAAACACATGTGTTCGAGGAAGTGAGCCAAGCCTCGCTGGTTGTCTTCCTCCTGCATGGAGCCCACCTTTTGGGCGATATAGAAGTTGGCGCGCTTCTCTGGCCATTCGTTATGGCGGAGATAATATGTAAGTCCGTTAGGCAGCGTGCCTTTTTTCACATTCTGGTCTAATGGCACAGGTGGCATCTGCTGGGCAAATGCACTTGCTGCAGCCAAGAGTAGGAGGCAGCAGATGATAGATATCTTTTTCAATTTTGATATTTGAGATTTCTTGTTTTCGAGATTTCCCGATGAATTGGGACAAAAGAGCCAAAAAGACAAGTCAAAGCTGTTGGTATTGATTGCTCAAAAACTTAGGAAGTTATTATTTTGCCATTACTTATCAAGCGCATGCTTGGCATAGTCCACTGTATAATGGAGTCCACGGCTTTCCTTGCGTTCGAGTGCCTGGCGTGTGATGAGGTAGCCCACATTTATCATATTGCGGAGTTCGCAGATGTCTTTCGTTGGCTTCACTCTCTTGAAGAGATGCTCAGTCTCCTCATAGAGAAGGTCGAGACGCTCCCAAGCGCGGTGCAGGCGAAGGTCAGAACGCACGATGCCGACATACGTTGACATAATCTGGCCAACCTCTTTTGCATCTTGTGCTATCAGAACCTTTTCCTCATTTGTCATTGTTCCCTCGTCATTCCACTCTGGCACCTTCTCGTTGAAGTCATAGCTGTCAATATTCTCCAGAGAGTGCTTTGCTGCTTTGTCGGCATACACCACAGCCTCGATGAGTGAGTTTGAAGCAAGGCGGTTGCCTCCATGCAGTCCTGTGCAAGAGCATTCGCCTACAGCATACAGGCGTTTGATGCTTGAACAGCCGTCGAGGTCCACCTGAATGCCACCGCACATGTAATGAGCAGATGGGGCAACAGGGATATACTGTTTTGTGATGTCGATGCCTATTGAGAGGCATTTAGCATATATGTTAGGGAAGTGATGCTTTGTCTCCTCAGGGTCTTTGTGGGTGACATCGAGGCACACATGGTCGAGTGCGTGAATCTTCATCTCATTGTCGATGGCGCGAGCCACAATGTCGCGTGGCGCAAGTGAAAGGCGCTCATCATACTTTTGCATGAACTCATCGCCGTTAGGCAGGCGGAGTATGCCTCCGTAGCCGCGCATAGCTTCTGTGATAAGATATGCAGGGTGAGTCTCTGCTGGGTTGTAGAGCACAGTTGGGTGGAACTGCACAAACTCCATATCTTTCACCTTGCCTTTAGCACGGTAAACCATTGCTATGCCGTCGCCAGTAGCGATAGAAGGATTTGATGTCGTTGCATAGATGGCTCCTGTGCCTCCTGTTGCCATGAGAGTGACCTTTGAAAGAAAAGTGTCTATCTTTCCTGTTGCAGGGTTAAGCACATAAGCTCCGTAGCACACGATGTCGGGTGTGCGACGAGTGACACGTATGCCAAGATGATGCTGAGTGATGATTTCTACAGCGAAATGATTTTCAAAAATGTCAATATCAGGATTGTTCCTTACAGCCTCCATCAGTCCGCGCTGAATCTCTGCACCAGTATCGTCGGCATGGTGAAGGATGCGGAACTCAGAGTGTCCGCCTTCACGGTGAAGGTCAAACTCTCCGTCTTCCTTCTTGTCGAAATTCACACCCCACTGCACGAGGTCTTTGATGCCTTCAGGACCACCTGTCACCACTTGACGCACAGCCTCCGGGTCACTGATCCAGTCGCCAGCAATCATTGTGTCTTCTATGTGCTTTTCGAAATTGTCTACAAGCAGATTAGTTACTGAGGCAATACCTCCCTGAGCCTTCGCTGTGTTAGCTTCTTCGAGGGTTGTCTTACAAATAATGGCAATCTTGCCTTTCTTAGCCTTCGCAACTTTGAGGGCGTAACTCATTCCGGCCACACCTGAGCCGATGATGAGAAAATCGTATTTCTTTGTCATGATTTTTGCTTATTTGACAATGCAAAAGTAATAGAAAATGATGAGAGAAAAAAGTTTTGAATACATTTTGCACTTTATCGTGCGTGTTAATGCGTTATTTTTCTTGTTTTTGAACATTAAGTTTTGTTTTCGTTACATTTAAAATGTAGACTTTAAATAGCAAATTTAGCTAATAATGGATGATAATTGTGACTATTGAATGTGAGAAAGGGGTAAAAGTAGATAATTTCATAGTTAATTATTAATAAATTAGTTACCTTTGTGCCAATTAATGGTCTTATTTTATTTGGAAGATCTGATTCTTGCTTGAAAGAATTGTAGAATGAAAGCGATTATATAAGTTCTAACCTTTGGAAAAGAAGGCTATTAGTGTAAAGGAAATAATAGTTGACTATGAATTATAGAAAAATGAACACAATGCATGGTTTCTTTGCGAAATCTCTCAAGGCAGCTTTAGGAGGTGCCCTCTTGTCTGTATTCACATTTGCTATGACTGGATGCTCAGACTTTGATAACGGATATACAGAGAAGGAAATACAGTATAACCAAAGCTTCGGCAATGAGTTTGGTGATGTTGACCCAAACCATAATTTCAATACTGCAGGCCTTGCCAAGCTTGGTGTTACAATAAATTTCCCTGGTGAATATACTGTGAAGGTATATACTGCCAACCCTCGTTATGAGTCAAGCAAGTGCTATCTGCTCGGACAGTTTGACAAAGTTTCTGCAGGCTATCATATTTTCAACTGTGACGTGCCTGTCACACTCGAATATATCTATATAGGTATTATTGACAAAGATAATAACCGTATGATTCAGCCTGCTGTGCTGAAAGACGGAAAGGCAAGTGTCGAGTTTGGACAGAAGGGAACAAGGAGTGTGTTGACAGAAAATTCAGGCGGAGAAGTTAAGTTCGAAAAGACAACGTCAAAGAAGTGGACTCTTGCTGATTTGAAAGCTCCTATAGAAACTCTTCCTGAGAATGTGTTGAACGCTGGTAAGGTGACTCAGAATTTTGAGTTTGCGTCTCTTGGCAGTTTCATTATCTATCCAATCTATTGTGTGACAAGCAATAGAGGTAGTTATGGCAATCCTGAGTTTGGTGAGCGTCTTGGAATATATACCCTCAATAGTGACGGAAGCAAGTCGGATGTCACATGGATATGGCGTATGAATAAGGGTGTCATTGAGGATGGAGAGATAACACAGAGCACTTGGTATCAGGCTCACAAGACTGGCGAGTCAGATAGCAAGTGGCATAACATGTACTGGTTTATCGAAGGAATATATAATGACAGTAATCCTAATGCATCAAATACTGTATGGGATGAAGGCAATAAGTCATTCCGCTCAGGCTTTGACGCTATCCGTTCAGAGGGTATTAAAATCAATATTGCTCCAGGTGTTCGTTTTGGTTTTGTGCTTGAAACAGACGCAGGCAACTATTACTCAAACAGTAGATATAATAAGGATCAAGGAAGACCTATCAATGCTACTGGATGTGATCTTCCTGATAACATCAACGATACATACGCTGCTACATTCCATCGCAATGGAGCAATGTATATAGCTTTTGAAGACTGGAATTATGGAAGTGCATGGAATTATCTCGGACCAGACCACGACTTCAATGATGTGGTGTTCCAGTTTGTCAAGACTAATGACTCGTATCTTCCACTCGTCATTGACAAGGATTCTGAGGTGCCTGAAATGATTTACATTGTTGCGTGTGAGGACCTTGGTGGTACTGAAGACTGGGACTTCAACGATATCGTGTTTGGTATCAAGCATATTTCTGGTCAGACAAAGGCAACTGTCAGCCTGCTCGCTGCCGGCGGAGTACTTCCAGCTGAGATTTATTATCAGGATAAGAAGGTGACATTTGGGGCATCAAATAAAACTGAGGTGCATGATGTGTTTGGCATAGACTTGGCAAACACAGAAAAGGCTGCGGATAAAATGGTGAATACTGGTCTTGGCGTTACAAGAGCCCCTGTGGAGAGTAAAGATCTGACTGTTAATGCACAGGCATTCTCTGTGTTTACTGATGCGGCAGACTTTAAGATAAGTGTTAAGTATGCTGGCAGTGAGACATTTTCGAAGGCAAGCATCGGTGTGCCTGACAGAAAGGGCGAGGCCGCCGCTCAGGCATTCCTCATAGCCGACCCTACATGGGAGTGGCCTATTGAACGTCAGAAGATTTCTATAAAATATCCTGACTTCACTACATGGGTGAGAGATTTGCAGACAGCAAAAAACTGGACAAACACTGTATGGGGAGAGTCAAGCGAATTCTATTCTCTTCCATCAGAAGCTGTTAATTTGTTGAATGTTTCTGGAGCTGTCACATATAAAAATAATGTGGCAACAGTAAAGCTTGACCATAATCAGCTCAATTCTCTGAAGACATATAAACTTGTTGTTCTTACAAGCAGCGAGGCGTCAATATTATTCAAACTCAATGATAATGGACAGAAAATACAAGATATGCCTGATGGCAAGATTCAGAAGGATCTGATCACAACATTCAGTTTTGACAATAATGTTGTAAACGCAATAATTGGGCAGCATGGAGGAACTCTTGACATCACTTTTGCAAGTGGAAAAGTGGCAAAGGACGAACTCCGAATGGTTTACTGGTATGAAGAGGGTTTGAAGAAGAATCCTTATTTCGAGGTGATAAACAAGGACATCAATCTTGGCATACCAGATGGCTCTGACATACCAACTGCACAGATTTACTATTCAACGGTGAACACCGATGAGGAAAGAACAGTTTCTTTCTTGTCAAGCAATCCTGGTGTTGCTACAGTTTCTTCTGATGGTGTTGTTACTGCTGTTGCAGCAGGTACAGCAACCATCACCGTTCGTCAGTCTTCAACAACTAATTATAGTGGAGGTGACCAGTATGTAACAGTAACGGTGGCAAAGAGAGATCCAAGACTTAGTGTTGACCAAGTGAGTGTCACATCTAATCTCTATGGTGGCGTTAAGACTATCACAGCAACATCCAACAATAATCTGCAGGCAACACCTTTGATTGTGTCAAGTGCCAACACGAATGTGGCGACTGTTACTGCGGAGAATCAGCACATCCGTATAACACCAGTAGGTGTGGGTACGACAACGATTTCAATTCAGCAGCCTGCTAATGGAGATTATGCTGACTCTGAAGTTATTACTGTTGGTGTGACTGTTGAATTGGGTACGGAGATTATTGATATTAGTGAGGATACTAATCCAATCAAAGTAAACTCTGATGATTCAAATGAATCATGGCATGAAATTGCTGCTGGAGCAATTTCAAAAGCCGTAAACTATAATGTGGATAATGGTGTTAAAATAATATTTAACTTCGACGGTGTGTACGGAATCAATAACTTCTTTGTTCGTGCAAAGGGTACTGATGGAGACTTATGGACAATGAAGGGGGGTAGTAGTTTTAACTCAGATGCGAATTGTTATTGGGATGAACCAAGGCGTAATCTTGTTTTGACTCTTACAAAGGCAGAGTTTGAGCAACATTTCCAAGGAGTCAATGGTTCTGGTTGGAAGTCTAACTTCTTCTTCGGTGGTTCCAGCCCTGCACCAACAAGAGTGTATGTAGGTAAATACTAATCGAAGATAGCCTATAAGTAGGCGTACATCTACTTATATATATAATATAAAGGGCAATGGTAAGTCGCGTTACCATTGCCCTTTTATTTAGTATGTGCTTTATGTGTCTTTTTGTAGCGCTTGAACTTGTCTTTTGGAGGTGCTTGATGTTACGAGTGTAACACGCCCGGTGTAACACTTGTAACACGCTAGATGTTACAAGTGTTACATGCCGTGTGTTACAAGTACCAACCTGTTTTAAAGTAGCAAAGTTTGGATGTCAGTTTTTGATGCTGGTGAACACTTCAAGTATTCTTACATCATTGTCTTTTTTTGTGAAAGAGGTGAGTGCGGCGAGCAGCTCTTCTTCATTAGTTGCTGGAAGGTATTGAGCATGACATTCCATCGCTATTCCTTCAGCTGTAGTGGTATGCGATGCAGCTATGCTGTTGTCAAGAAAAGGACTGTTTAAGCCCGGGAGATGGTAGAATATCTCGCCACATCCATTGTTGATGATAAGGATGCGCAGAGGTGACTGTGGCGACTTCACATAGTTGTTCCAAAGTGCATTCTGGTCATAGAAGAATGACAGGTCGCCCGTGAGAAGCAGAGTGGGAGATTTGCTGCCAGCCCAGTAACCGACAGCTGCAGATACTGAGCCCTCAATGCCATTCACGCCACGATTGCAATGTATTGTGTTTGAACTGCTGAATATTTGTTGCAAGTTACGCACCATGCTGCTGTTAGCAACATGTATGCGCCAGTCATTATCAACATTTTTGAGGATGGTGTTGAGGACGTTTTTGTCATCAAAGCTGTTTGTTAAAATAGTGTTGTTGTGGCACTCCTTGCTCTTCTCCTTCAACCTTGCTGAATATTCCATTCGTTCATCACGCACTTCTGAAAACACAGAAGAGACAGCTGATGACAATGAGGAAAGAAGTGATTCTGCATTCGCCTTGATGAGGCTTGTGCAGCACATGAAGAGGTCAGAAGGTTCACCAATAGGTGAGATGTGCCAATGATGTAGTGGCGGATTCTGACGGATAAGTTTTTTCAGTCGTTTAGAAACAATATGTCCGCCAAGCGTAATGATGAAATCAGGTGTTTCAAAACATTCTGTGCGAATCATCTCGTCGAAATTGTCGATGAATGCGCCTTCAAGGAGTGGGGTGGTATGGATGTTTGAAAGAGTTTCAGCAATGACGGTGCATCCTCCGTCATGAAGCGATTTGAGATATGGGGCGCATTTCTGTATTTCTCCTGACAGCATCTGACCAACAACTATCATCACCTTTTTTGATGCTTTCCATATTTCCTGCATGTTGGATGTCATAACACATTCACAAAGCGTGTTATCAACAAATTCTATGAATCGCTCTTCTGGCAGGGAAGGTACGCTGAAATCGAACATAGGTTCGGTGATAGGCACATTTATCTGTACAGGGCGGTTTGTCTTATCCATCTCAATGAATGCTTCATTGATGAGGCGGTTGCAATACCATCTCCCTTCTTCATCAGTAGGCTCTGGAAGCGACACGCTCTTGACTGTCATTGCGCCAAAAGCATTAGGCTGCGGGAGAGTCTGTCCATCCATCTGTCCAATCCATCTCTCTGGGCGGTCGGCGGTGATGACTAAAAGAGGGAAATTTCGATAGAATGCTTCGCTAACAGCAGGAGCAAGATTCAGCACAGCTGAACCACTTGTAACGCAAACTGCCACAGGCTTGCCTCCATTAGCTTCGATAAGACCGATGGCAAAGAAGCCTGCACTACGTTCATCCGTGATGTTGTAGCATGTGAGTCCTGCTGCTTGAAGGTTGTGCACGATGGCTGAATTACGGCTTCCTGGACACACTACAGCCTCTGTAATGCCTTTTTTCAGTATGAGTGCTGTGAGTTGCTGTATGTTGCATTTGTTAGAGAACATATTCCATCGTTTTAAGTTTTTCCTCAGTTTCGGTGTATTCGTTATCTGCCATCGACTCGTAGAGAATGCCTCCACCAGCATAAAGGGTGACTTCTCCATCTTTGATGTTGCAGCATCTTAGATTGACATAGAGATTTGTCTCGCCGTCTTCATCAAGCATTCCCACCACTCCAGAGTAATACTTGCGGTCATACCCCTCATTTGCGAGGATGAAAGCCTTTGCTTCATCTTTTGGCAAGCCGCATACAGCAGGTGTTGGACTTAGCTGATTGATGAAATCTGAAATGCAAACGTCGGGAAGGAGAGTGAAATGAAATTCAGTCTTTATATGGTAAAGATTGCCCGCACGTGAAGTGTATGGCCCTTCTTCTTCCACATAATTGCAAAGAGGCGCTATTGTTTCGCTTATATAGTCGGCTACGAAAGCCTGTTCTTTCTGATTCTTGTATGTCCACGGCCCGTCGCTGGTCATTGTGCCTGCCAGGGCTGCGGTCTTGTAATGAGACTTGTTGCCTGCAATGAGTATTTCTGGCGACGAACCTAACCAATAGCCAGTCTCTTCGGTATATACGAGGTACACCATTGTGCGTGGATATTCCATGCAGGCACGTCGAAAGACATCGAGAGGGTCGCTCTTGTAGGGTGAGATGACGCAGCGAGAAAGCACTAACTTTTGGAACCTGTCAGGTATGACGGATTGGAAAAGTGTGAATGCCTGATTGTAAGCTTTGGGGTCGGATATGAGTTCGAGCAGTTCACCTCTTTTGTCGGTATGCAGTTCCTCTGCATTCAAACGCAACTCTACATCGGGAGCAATCCTTATTATCTTATGTCTGCTGCCGTCGAAAGGCATCATAATGAAAGCGCGCTCGCAAGCAGCTATTTCTCTATCATCTTTCTGACAAATGGCAAATGCCTCGTCAGCAAAAGGAAGACGATAGATGGCGTATGCTTTATATGTGGAGAAGTCAGTCATTAGGAATTAGGAATTAAAAGTTAAGAGTTAAGATTTAACAATGAGATGAATCTCTCATTTTACATTTCGTATTTCGTAATTCAACTTTCAAGTTTCAACTTGCTCGTTTTTGGGAGTTAAAGTGGAGTTAAAGAGGAGTTATCGCTTCGCTCGGAGTTAAAGGGACATTTGTCTTGTCGGACATTTGTCACTTTAACTACCCTTTAACTTCTCTTTAACTACCCTTTAACTCCACAACAAGTGGAGCTTGCGAAACTTGTATTTCGTAATTAAATACGCTTTATTATGCGGTTGGTGACTCTTTCCACAGATATGACTCTGCCATCCTCACCAACAACATCCACAGTCCAAACGTGTGTGCTTTTTCCTGCGTGAACAAGTTTTGCCTTTCCGAGGACAACGCCTTCAGTAGCAGACATTGCAACATGACTGCCACTGACTTCTGTGCCACATACAGCATAGTTTTCGTCATATCCAATGAGATGTAGCGACCCCACACCTGCAATAGTCTCTGCAAGAGTGAGCGATGCTCCTCCGTGGAGTATTCCGATGTATTGCTTTGTGGATGCACATATAGGCATTTCTGCTACTGCAAATTCATCATCAGTAGGGATGAAGCGAATGCCAAGTGTTTCTATCATAGTTCCATTCATGCGTGAATGGAGGAAGTCACATTCTTTTTGTGTAAGCACTTTGAAAGTTAGGAATTAAGAGTTAAGAATTAAGAGTTAAGATTGTGCTATGATAATCTGATTGTTCTGTCTTGATAGTGGGTAAAAAGATAATATCAACCTTTATCAAGAAGAAGGTGTATGGTATTTGTGTAACTCATTTCTAAGTTCATGCGCCTTGCCATTGGTGACCTTATCCATCAATGCCCAGAAGTTTGGGGAATGGTCGTGATGTACTGTATGACAAAGTTCGTGAAGCATTACATAGTCTTGCAGATGCTCAGGAATCATCATAAGGAAGAGCGATAGATTGATATTGTTCTTTCCAGAGCATGATCCCCAACGAGTTTTCGAGCTTTGTATCTTCAGCGATTCGTATTTGAAACCATGCATATAAGCCAGTTCTGCCAGCCTTCGAGGCAGGGTGGCTTTCGCCTCTCTTCTCATCCTTTCGATGTCATCATCGCTTATCTGTGGACGTTGTTTGAGAGTGTTCTGCTTTTCTTTCAGCTGTAGCCTATACTTGTTGATGGTTGTTTTTACGAAAGCGAGAGTTGCTCCACGAAATGTAGTTACACGAAGACCGTCAACCTCAGGGCGCATTATTATACTGCGTGCTCTGGGGTTGACGGTCACTGTTACCGTCCCGAAATCGGAATCGTTATACTGCATCGAAAGTTTGTTACTTTACAAATTCAGCGTAAATCTTGTCAGCAATAGCCTTCATATCCTCTGCAGGTATAGAAAGCTTCTCACGCTTGAAGTCAACGTCTGCCTCGCTCTGCATTGGAATGAGGTGGATGTGTGCGTGTGGCACTTCAAGACCAAGCACAACCTGAGCAACCTTGACGCATGGAAAAGCAGTCTTGATAGCCTTTGCCACCTTCTTAGCAAACACCTGATAACGAGCTATCTCGTCATCTTCCATATCGAAGATGTAGTCAACCTCGCGACGTGGGATAACAAGTGTGTGTCCCTTTACAAGCGGGTTGATGTCAAGAAATGCGTAGAACTCTTCATTCTCGGCACACTTGTAGCTTGGAATTTCACCTGCTGCAATCTTTGAGAAAATATCCATTGTGAAATGAGAATTTAGGTGTGAAACAATGCTGATAGTGTGAAACATGTCTATGCCTGCACACTATCGGCTTTTGCAGCTTTATCCGAAGTTGATGCTGATAATCTCGAATTTCATTGTACCGCGTGGCACAACGACTTCAGCAACATCGCCAACTTTCTTTCCAAGAAGTCCTTGTGCAATAGGAGTCTTGATGGAAATCTTGTTTTCACGGAGATTGGCTTCGCCTTCACTAACAATAGTGTAGGTAACCTTCATGCCGTTGTCAACATTCTTGAGTTCAACCTTAGAGAGGATTTGCACCTCATCTGTCTTTGTAAGTTTTGAAGGGTCGAGAATCTTAGCGTCAGCAAGAGTTGCTTTAAGTTCAGCTATCTTTGTTTCGAGCTTGCCTTGTGCTTCTTTGGCAGCATCGTATTCTGCATTCTCTGAAAGGTCGCCCTTTTCGCGGGCTTCAGCAATTTGGCGGATAACCTCTGGTCTTTCTATCTCTTCCAATTGCTTAATCTGGGCACGAAGCTTGTCGTAGCCCTCTTGTGACATATATGCCATATTGCTTTTTTGTTTTGGTATTAAGTATTTCTCACATTATTATGTTTTCATTTTGGGCGAAAGAAAAAAGAATCCCGACATTTAACATGTCGGAACCCTTTATCCTTTAATCCGCTGCAAAGTTACGCATTTTATTTCATTACGCAAAACTTTTGTTGTTTTTCTTAGAAACTAAGTGCAAAACCACCTAAAAAATTCGCTCCAATGTTTCGATACCCGAAATATCTGTCATAATTCTGATTCATAAGATTGTTGCCTTTTATGAATACAGAAAGAGGAAGTTCGGTAGGGAGGACATAGCGTACACTTGCTCCAAGCTCTATTGTTGCAGGGCGGTCGTAAGCTAATTCGCCATTAGACATTTCAATCTCTGGCGAGTTGAAAGTCTGCAATCCCCAGTTTACTCCAAAGTAGAGGTTGTCGATGATTTGGAAGTCCATCTTGTAATCCATTTCAAAGAAAGGAACGATGTATGAGCCTCTCATCCAGTCTTCATCTTTAGCCTTATTGCTTTCGAAGTTGAAAGCATTTTTCAGGTTAAGTTTTACGACATCTTGATAAGCATAAGCAAAATCAGCGTTGATGTAGAAACACTTGTTTTTTGTGAAATCAATGTCAGGGTAGTGCATATAGCAATTCTTGTCGCTGAGCATTGAAGATATATTTGCATGATTCTTTGATGTCTTATATCCGAGATTGATATCTCCGCTGAGTCCTACTAATGTGCAGAACTTATATCCAGCCTTGACATCTATCTGCTTGAACTCAGCATCAAGTTTTCTTCTGCCATCTTTTGGCGCAATGGCAAAATACGGATTGATTGCTGTCAGGTATCTGAAGTCGTTCACGTCTTCTCCACCTACACATGCAGCATATAATGCGCTCTTTGGGTCTATTTTGTATGTCAATTCAACATCTGGTGCGACATTTCCGATAGAGCTGACAAATACACCTGCTTTTAAGTTGAACATGTCTGACGAATATACATAATGAGGGGTGATGTGGAAGCGTGAAACGCCTTTGAGTTCATCATTGCGGTATGCTGTTGATATGAACCCAACTCCAACTTCTATGTTCTGTTCGTCATCAATATGATAAGCTCCATTTGCATTGATATGCATAACAGTCTCTCTGAGTTTGTCTTCGAGGCTTGACACATACTGTTGTTTGAAGAGTTTAAGTCCGGCTTCAACTCCTATAGTCACATTGTCCATTTTATAAGGAGTGAGTCCTGCATTGAAGTCAGCGAGGATATTGTGCTGCTTGTCTGTTGGACTATTCTTTTTCTGGAGGCTCATGTAGTTGAACATTTGATTTTCAAAGTTTCCCTTGACAAACAAATCTACTCCATTATAAAATCTATGATTATACTTCAGAGCGGCATGGTTGTCGTAAAAGCGGCTTTTCCATCCAGCAACATTGAAATCCTTGTTGTTTGGGGTGTGTCCGTTGAACCCCTGTAGTGCGAGGTCAATGCCGATAATGTCGGTTTCTGTCAAGTCTATTTTATAAGCCGCATGTGTGTCAATAGTTCCCTGTATGCCACCAGCAACTTGCAGATAGCCGTTTTTGTCGCCTTTTATCACTTCTGGGCTGCTGTAGTCTCTAAGGGTGTCTTGAGCATAAGCCGATGGCTGTGTACTCTGGACGTTAAATTCCATAGAGTACTGTTTAGCATTTGGCGTTAGTGCTTGATTCTTCATTTCCACCTTCTTTGCCTCGGTAACGATAGGCTTAACAGTATTTGTGACCTCAACGGTATTGTCGAGCTGTGCGAACGCTGGGGTGGAGATTGCAGCGAGCAAATATAATATATGTTGTTTCTTCATAATTGTCCTGTTCATTTCAATCGTTCCTTAATCATCGTTTGTATATCATCATTCTCTGTGTAATTCTCTTTGAGGGATTCGAGAGTCTGCTTTGATTCTGCAGTTCTGTCCTCTGCCTTATAGATGTCACTTAGAAGGATGAAGGCGCGTGCCAGCCAGTATGGTTTATTGATACCGCTATCTATTGCTTCAATAATGCTCTTTTCCGCCTCTGTGTACTGACCAGCGTCATAGAGTGCCTGTGCAGCCTCCACTGGTGCCTTTGCAAGCTCTATCTCCTTTTGGAGTTTTGCTCTTGCGATAGAATCTTCAGCTGCTCGTATAGAATCTTGTATAGCGATATTTGTCTTGATAGTTTCGAGTTCTTCGTTTGCCTTCTTGGCATATTCGCTTCCAGGATGCTTCTGTATGATAGAATTGAAGATATTAATTGCGTCATCAGTTTGGTCGGAGAGGATGTATGCTCGTCCTTGTTCGTATAGCGCCTTAGCAGCTAAAGATGAGTTAGAGTACTCTTCTTTCATGCTGTTGATGATGTTGATTTTCTCGCTGTAGTTGCCCTTTATGCCTTGGATATATGCTTGCTGTAGCATTGAATAATCGCCCATGGTATGGTCGGTGGCTTTAGCTTTGTCATAGAATCTGATGGCTTCGTCGTAGTTTCTGAGGTTGAGATGGCAGTCACCCATTCTGTTGTATGAGTCAGCCTTAATCATCCTGGTTATGTCTTTAGCATCGACGGCTTTTTGGAAATTTGTTATCGCGCCTTGGTATTTCTGCTGTTTGAATTGTGCATATCCAAGAGTGTAGAGAGCATTTGTGTTGTTTGCTAACGCTCCACCTCCAAGATTCACAGCAGTGATAAGGTCGCTTGCTGCCTGGTGATAATTTCCTAAACGGTAATTGCAGTCGCCTCTGACAAAGAAAGATTCTGCGTAAGAGTTAGCATCTTTATTGCCTAAGTTTATAGATTGAGTTGCGTAAGCAATAGATTCTTGAAGTCTTTTGCTGTTCAACTCCTGATTGGCAAGGCAGTAGAGAATCTTTTGTTTCTCTGTCTGAGAATCGGCTGTTGGTGGGTTTACCTTGTTGATGGCATTGAGTGCGCGAGCATAGTCTTTGTTTACAAGGTAGAAAGCAGCAAGGCATTGTGCTATGCTTGTTGCGTATTGTGATTTTGGGTATTCTCTTAAGAACTGCTCCATGACAGGCGCTGTCTGCTTATCATATTTCTCGTATAATGTTAACGAGTAGTTGTAGAGTGCTTGTTCGCGCAAAGCGTTATTAGCAGTCATTCCTGCCGCATTCATAAAGGCTGACTGTGCGTTAGCCTTGCTGTTTGTGTATAAAGCAGCGTTTCCTGCATGAATCAATGCGTTCTGCGCTAATTCGTCTCTGTTGCCTTGTACTGATTGTATGAGTGCAGGGTAAGCTTTCGCAAAAATGTTTGTCTTATAGTAGCACATTCCGAGTTTGTAAAGAGAATTGCGTGTCTCTTCTCCATTTTCAAGGTATGTGATGGCTCTTTCATATTGGCCCTCGTCATACAGTTTTTCACCTGCAAGACGATATAGAACGCTATTGTAGCTTGTCACCTCTTCTGACAGTTTTGTCAGAGGGTAGGCGAGAGGAGTGCTGACATATATTCCTTCAGCTTCGTTTTGAAAGAAGATTTCCACAGCCTCGTCATATCTCTTCTCTCTGACAAGGGTGTTGCGGCGCAATATATTCAGTATTGCGTCGTAGGGCGAAGCAGGATTTTTGTCAATCCACGCCTTCATATTATCTGCTGTGCCAGGGTTCTTTAATACATAGTCGCACACGAGTGTTAGTGCTTCGGCTTCACTAACGTGTTTGTTGCCTGCTTCTGCATTGTCGATGAATCTTTCGAATTGCTGTCTTGCACCGAAATAATGTCCGTCTGCTACAAGTTTGGTTGCAGTTTGTTGAGCCTGTGCTACACCTGACAATAGGAGCACAAGCAATGTGGTCATAGTTTTATTTATTTTCATTTGAATGGAATAATGTTTCTGCCGACAAATTTACATAAAAAATAGTTATAGATTTTATTTCTATGTATAAAATATCTTAATTTGCTATAATTTAATTGTTTTCATTGATAATTGAAGTGATAGTTTGTCACTAAGAATTAAAAAAGCCTGACTGGAACTCGTCCTGTCAGGCTTTTTCGTGCTCCTATGAAGGTAGTACGAATTTTGAGATTCAACATGCTCAAATGGCTTATGTTTATTAATCTCTTTTTGGTTGTGAAGGAAATAAGCTTCTCAGCTTGTCCTCCGGTTGGTTTTAGTTAAGCATGAATTGTTTAATCAATATTTATGTAAAAGCAAAAAAATCTTTATTGTACGTCATCATTATTCTCTATCATGATGTTGATGACTGAGTCATTGATTGCCTTTGTTTCAGCTTTGCTTACATCCTTTATACGAATAGCTTGCTGAACGCTACCAGATTTTATGTAAGGGTCAATGGCTATTGTGTTGTTTTTCTCTTCCGCCTCATGTTTGCCAATGGCACGCTCTGCAGCTCCACCAATGGTGAGAAGGATTGCAACAACTGCTGCAGCCTTGAAGAAAGGTGTGAGGTGGCGTGTTGGCATCTTGACAATGCGCACAGACTTGTTCTTTTCTGCCTCCTCCTTCTCTATTCTTGCAATTATGCGAGCATCAAACTCCTCATCCAATGCCTCCTTCTTTGCTTCTGTCTCATATTTGAAGAGTTCTGCATATTGAAGGAGATGAGCAGGTACATCCTCCTGTGCGAAGAATGAACGGAGGATTTCTTCTTCTTGCAGAGTTGTCTGGCAGTCGAAGTAGCGATCCAAAAGTTGTTCGATGTACTTGTAATCCATTGTTCTGATGAGTTAATTGTTTATGGGGTCTCTTGCAGATTATGTAGTCTTAAAATCTCGCTTTTTTCAACCCCTTCTATATATAAGACGGATGAGTTACGAAAAAGTTACAAGAAAAGTGATTTTTTTTTCAAGATTTTTTCTTTGATTTCATTTCGAGCACGGAATATGCTTACTTTTACATCTGATTCACTGATACTTAGCAGTTCTGCAATCTCTTTGTAATTTTTTCCTTCAATGTCTCTCAAATGAATAATCATTCGTTGTTTTTCAGGAAGAGAGTTGATAACACTTTCTATATAAGACTGTCCTTCTTGTTCTGAGATAGATTCCTCTGCATTCCGTTGAAGTTCATCAACCACATCATGCCTGGCCTCTTCAAAAGGAATATTTTGACATTCCAATTTTTCTTTTCTGTCTAAGGCAAGGTGTCGGGTTGCTGTTATTGCGAAGGATTCGAGATTGTGTACGTTTTCCAGTTCATCTCTTTTTTGCCACATCTTCATGAGAATATCTTGTACGATGTCCTCCGCCTCCTCCTTATTAAGGGTGATGCGTAACGCTGTTCTGAAAATGATATTTTTCAAAGGCAATATGTCGAGCTTGAAATCCATGAAAGATATAGTCTGAAATTAATTCTGGAAACGCCTGCTTTTATAAAATTATTCAATTTTCACAAGTTTACAACTTGCTCGTTTTGTGGAGTTAAAGAGGAGTTATCGCTTCGCTCGGAGTTAAAGGGACATTTGCTATGTCGGACATTTGTCACTTTAACTACCCTTTGACTTCTCTTTATTACCCTTTAACTTCACAACAAGCGAAACTTGTATAAATTATTTGATAACAGTTCCATGCTTGCCATCTATTGCGTCAGCTTTAGTAATGATGACTTGCTTCACGCCTGCATTAACCGCTTCGAGTGCATTTTCAATTTTTGGAATCATACCGCCATTCACAATGCCGTCAGCTTTGAGTTGTTCGAAGCTCTGGGCGGTTATGAGTTCAATTACTGAATTTTCATCTTCTGCATCGCGGAGCACTCCTGCGTGTTCAAAACTATACATGAGTGTCACATCAAAATAAGGCGCAAGAGCTTTGGCTGTTTCTCCTGCAATAGTATCTGCATTAGTATTGAGGAGATTGCCTTGCTTGTCATGAGTGAGCGGAGCCATTACTGGTACAACTCCCTCTCCTATAAGAGTAGCGAGCATCTTTCCGTCGCACTTATCCACATCGCCAACAAAACCGAAGTCAACCATCTGTTCTGTGCCGTCGTCCATCTTTACCTTCTTGAGTGGGCGTTTGTGAGAAAGCATGACATTCATGTCTGCGCCAGTCAAACCGAGAGCATTGATGCCGCAAGCTTGCAGTTTTGCTACGATATTTTTATTTACTAGACCGCCATACACCATTGTCACCACATTCAGCATTTCTGCGTCGGTAACTCTTCTGCCGCCGATCATTGTACTTTCGATGCCAAGCTGTGAGGCAATCTTTGTTGCTGAGCGACCACCGCCATGAACAAGCACTTTTGCTCCTTCAATTGCAGAAAAATCCTTTAGAAGTTGTGCGAGAGTTGCATCGTCTTCAACAATCTTGCCGCCAACTTTTATAACAGTCAATTTGTCCATTGTATATTTTTTTTTATTTATTTATTTCAAGTGATCTTCAAAATATCTTGTTATCACATTGTGCAGATGCACTCTATCCGTGCCAGTCATATTATGACCATCACCAGGATATGTGAAGAGGTCGGGATAAGTGCCAGCGTCAATACATGCCCGCACAAATGAAAGTGTGTGTTGAGGAACACATACAGGGTCATTGCCTCCGTAGATAATCATCAACCTTCCCTGCAATTTCTCTGCCTTGTTAAGCAACGATGTGTTTTTATAGCCTTCGGGGTTGGTCTGCGGAGTGTCCATATAGCGTTCGCCATACATTACTTCGTAATACTTCCAGTCTATTACCGGACCGCCTGCCACGCCTACCTTGAACACATCAGGGTATGTAGTCATTAGACTTGATGTCATGAAACCGCCGAAGCTCCATCCGTGTATTCCAAGTCTCTCGCTGTCAACATAAGGAAGACTTTTCAGAAAATCTACACCTTTAATCTGATCTTTCATCTCTTCAACTCCGAGATTGCGAAATGTTGCTTGTTCAAACTCCAATCCGCGATTCTCGCTGCCACGATTGTCGAGGCAAAACATCACATATCCTTTTTGTGCCATCCAAATGTCCCAGCCTCTTGCTCCCCAGTTTCTTGAAGCATCAATGTTATGGGCGTGTGGACCGCCATAAACATATACTATCGCTGGGTATTTCTTGCTTGGGTCGAAATTTGTAGGCAAGATTAGGCGGTAATATAAATCTGTTATTCCATCATCGGCTTTGATTGAACCTACTTTGATTTCAGGTACATCATACTCGCTCCATGGATTCCTGGCAGCGAAGATATTTGTCGTACCGCCGTGGAGTGTTGACACTATATCTATGTGTTTTGGAATGATAGGAGATGAGAATGTGTCGATAGCAAACTTTCCTGTTGTGCTTAAAACGGCATTATGCCATCCCGTTCCATTGCCGAGCAACAACCTGTTGCCTCTCATGTCAACGCTGAACAGATTACGTTGCAGCAAATTCTTCTCATTAGAGGTGAATACAATTCGTTGCTGCTCCTTGTTAAATCCCAATATCTCAGCGACTTCAAATTCTCCATTTGTGAGTTGCTTGATGAGTTTTCCGCTTATACTATATAGATATATGTGGTTGAATCCATCCTTTCTGGTCTGGTAGATAAATTTGCTGCTATCCCATGGCAGAAATTGTATTGGATTCAATGGCTCAAAATACTTTTCATTGCTTTCGGTGAAGATGGTGCGTATCTTATCTCCTGTGAAAGCGTCGTATTCATCAAGCTTACCCTCATTCTGGTCACGGTTTAGTTCGATAAGATATACTTTAGTTCCGTCTGGTGACCATGTGATGTTTGTAAAGTATCTGTCAGTAGGGTCACCGGTATTAAGGTATATTGTCTTTTCGTTAGCTGGATTGAAGATGCCTATACTTACTTTATGCGAAGCTTCACCAGCCATAGGGTAAGGATCAGGTTCTATGGCTGCACATCGAGAAGTGTTTTCTGAACTGTCTTCTTTTGTGTAAACTTGTGACTCATCAATTGGATTGATATCCACTTGAGGGTATTGTGACACCATACTTTGATCCATCTTGTAGAAAGCAAGAAGTGAGCCGTCAGGATTCCAGAATGTGCCTTTTGATATGCCAAACTCGTCGCGGTGAACACTTTCTCCATACACCAAGCACATATTTCCATCATTACTTACTTGATGCACTACGCCATCAGCTGTCATGACGAAGAGATTATGGCCAATGGTATATGCTGTCGAAAGCGATGACTTGCTCCAGTCGAGATTTGAAGCCTCTGGTACGATGTCGCACGTCCATACAATATTTTGAGCTAACCAGTCAATGATGGTCTTTTCGTTGTTATGTGAAAGAACGATGAATGAGTTTGTATGGAAAGGAAAGGTTGCATCGTAGAAGTTGCTTATTGTCTTTCTCCCGCCAGCTTCAAGTATTTTGTTGATATTGTCCAAAGACAGAGACTTGAATACTATATTTTCAGACTTTGTGCCATAGTCTTTCTCGATAAGGTGACACTCATCAATATTAAGTTCGATGCATGCGTCACCCCACCATGTGTAAAAACTATTCTCAGGTACAGATGTAGAGTAATAAGTTTTGCCGCCTGGTATGAGGTCGTCTAATGTGAATTGCTTATTCTGTGCCATAATAGGTGAAATTGCAAAAAGAGTGAAAAGTATAGATAGCAGTTTAGTCATCTTCTTTGATTTCTTTTAAAGGTATAAGCACGAAATCTCGCTCATTCATGAGTGGGTGAGGTATGGTAAGCTCAGGAGTAGAGATATGAATGTCGTCGTAGAGAAGGATGTCAATATCTATGAGCCTGTCGCTATATACGCCATTTCTCGATTTTTTCTCTCGTCCTAAATCCCTTTCTATTTTTTGTGTTTCATGGAGAACATCGAACGGGTTCTTGTCTGTCTCGCATTTTACTGCTGCGTTAAGAAAGCTGTTGGCGCTCTCAAACCCCCAAGGCTCCGTTGTAATGAAGGCGGACTGAGCCCTTATAGGACCAATCCGCCTTGATATTTCGTCTATGGCAGACTTAAGATTATGTTCCTTGTCGCCAAGATTTGTTCCTAATGAGAGATAGACAATATGCATTAGTCTGTAATGAGCATAGCGTCACCGTATGTTCCAAAAAGATAATCTCCCTTGATAGCTTCAGCATAAGCTTTCATAACGAGGTCGTATCCTCCGAATGCTGTGACGAGCATTATCATTGTTGACAGCGGCATCTGGAAGTTCACGACAAGTGAATCTGCTACTGTGAAATCGTATGGAGGGAAGATGAACTTATTTGTCCATCCGTCAAACTCTTTGATGAATCCACCAGGTCCGACGGCAGTTTCTATTGCTCGTAGTGTAGTGGTGCCCACTGCACAAACCTTATGTCCTTTTTCTTTAGAGTTGTTTACCAAGTCACAAGCCTCTTTTGTCACGAACATCTGCTCGGAATCTGTCTTATGCTTAGACAGGTCTTCCACATCGATGCTGCGGAAATTGCCCAAACCAGCGTGAAGTGTTATGAATGCCTGCTCTATGCCTTTGATTTCCATACGCTTCATGAGTTCGCGTGAGAAATGAAGACCAGCTACTGGCACAGTCACCGCACCTTCATGTCTTGCGAATATATTCTGGAAGCGTTCGTGGTCTTCCTCTTCAGTTTCACGTACAGAGCGCACATCATCAGGGATTGGGGCCTCACCATAAGAATAAAGCTTTTCCTTAAATTCGTCGTGGTCGCCGTCATAGAGGAATCTTAATGTACGACCGCGAGATGTAGTGTTGTCAATCACTTCAGCCACAAGAGACTCGTCTGGACCGAAATACAATTTATTGCCAATACGAATCTTACGAGCAGGGTCAACAAGCACATCCCACAGCTTGAGGTCTTCGTTGAGCTCGCGCAAAAGGAACACTTCAATTCTTGCGCCTGTCTTCTCTTTATTGCCGTAGAGGCGAGCAGGGAAAACTTTTGTGTCGTTGAAGATAAAAGTGTCTCCCTCATCGAAATAGTTGATAATATCTTTGAAAAGCTTATGCTCTATTTCTCCTGTTTTCTTATGTACAACCATAAGCTTAGCCTCGTCGCGATTATAAAGCTTTGATTCTGGGTCATAAGTGCGAGGGTATTTTGCTATTTTCTCCTCAGGGATCTTTGAGTAAAACTTGTTGTCAACCTTGATTTTGAAGTCTGAAAGTTTCATATTGTTGTTTTCTTATTGTTGTTCAACTTTTTCTATTGTTTGATTATCCAGCCACTCATTGAAATGCTCAATGTCTAAGCAGTCTTGGAGTTTATATTCACCAATTCTTGTTCTTACTAAATCTGTTAGGTATCCTCCAGAGTTTAGCGCTTGTCCGATATCGCGTGCAAGAGCGCGGATGTAAGTGCCTTTGCTGCAAACAACCCTTATTGTGAGAGACAGATGTGTTCCTGTGAGGTTGTCGGATTTATATTGAATCTTTTCTCGCTCATCGGGTGTAACGGCATCATTTGCTGTGTCGTTGCTTACCATCCCGAAATGCAGAATCTCCAGTTCATCAATAACAAGAATTTTTGGCTTCAACTCAATCTCTTCGCCTTGACGCGCATACTTGAAAGCTCTCTTGCCATCCACTTTTACAGCAGAATATGTTGGAGGCACTTGCTCAATTCTGCCCTTGAATGCTTTGAGTTTTTCTTCAACGAGTTCACGGGTGATGTGTTCTACTGGGTAGGTGCTGTCCTCCTCAGTCTCCATGTCAAAAGACGGTGTTGTCGCACCCAATTTTATTGTTGCTACATATTCCTTAGTATGGGATTGCAGCATGTCAATCTGCTTTGTGCATTTGCCTGTGCAGACTATCAGCACACCTGTAGCCAGAGGGTCGAGTGTGCCGGCATGACCAACCTTTAACTTCTTCACTCCCAGTCGGTGTGATAGTTCACCTCTCACCTTAGCGACGAGGTTGAACGAAGTCCACCTATATGGCTTGTTGAATATAAGTATTTCGCCTTCTTGCGGATTCACCTTATTATATATTACAATTTACGAATTTCTAATTATGAGGGTAGATGTTATCCTTTTCCCCTTTTAGGTATCGTGTAAGAAATATTTTTTACACGTTACTAAATCAGGCAAAGCATTGCCAGATGATGACAGCCACACCAACAACGGCACAATAGGCTGCAAACCAAATCATCTTGCCTTTCTTCACAAGGCTAATCATTATCTTGCAAGCTAGACAGCCTGTGATGAATGCAGCAACAAAACCAATGACAAGCGCCATTGGTGTTATGCCTGCCATAGCTTTTTCTACTCCAACCTCCAACATGTCTTTGACATCCAAAAGTGCCATGCCGAGAATGGGTGGGATAGCCATAAGGAAAGAGAATTGTGCGAGATTCTCCTTCTTGTCTCCAAGGATGAGTCCTGTGCCAATAGTAGAGCCAGAGCGGCTGAGTCCTGGCAGAGCGGCAATAGCTTGTGCTATTCCGATGACAAAGGCATCAATGAAAGAGATGTTCTCTTTTGAACGTGGCTTAGCGAAAAATGAGAATCCAAGCAGGAGGGATGTGACAACAAGACAGCATCCTACTATCATGAGTCCGCTGAAAGCTTGTTCTATGTAGTCCTTGAAGAATACGCCTACGACACCAATAGGAATCATAGAAATAATGATGTTGATGGCATATTTCTGCTCGTTGTTAAGTTTGCCGTCCCATTTGAACAAACCTTTGAAAATCCAGATAATCTCCTTCCAAAGGATTACAATTGTGGAAAGCACGGTTGCTACATGCACAGCAACTGTGAATGACATAATCTGGTCGGGGTCTTGAACATTAAGCAGCTCGCCTGCTATTGCAAGGTGTCCAGAAGAACTGACAGGCAGATACTCTGTCAGTCCTTGAAATATGCCCATTAAGAGTGCTTGTATTTCGTTCATCTCTTATTCTTTGATTTTGTCATTAGCGTCTGTCTCCTTTGATGGCCAAAGGATTGCAGCAATTTCAAATAAGAATCCGAAAAGGCACACCATAGGAGCAACCTTGATGCGCATGTCGCTGAAAATTTCAGGGTTGAAGGCTTCTTCTGTTGTTCCGTCTCCACCCATGAGTATGAAACCGATGATGATTACCACAAATCCTGCAATGAGAAGGATGTAGTTGATCTTTGTAAACGCAAAATTATTCATTATGATTAATCTTTTATTTTATATTTTTAAGTTGCAGCCTTATACATAATACAGTTCGTTGCTGCTCATCTTCAGATACTTGTTAAGAGAGAAGAATGTGCAGAGGAATGTAATGAGTATTCCAAAGGCAAACACACTTGCTGTCACGATAATCACAGCATTTAAGTCGATAATGTTGACTATGGCTGGTTCAAAGTTGCGCAGCCAGTACAATCCAGCAATGATGAGTCCGTCGGCGATAGCGGCAGAGACAATACCTAAAGCTAAGCCGCGCAAGAGGAAAGGCTTGCGGATGAATCCCCAGCTTGCGCCGACAAGTTTCATCGTATTTATGAGGAAACGCTTTGAGAATATTGTTAGTCGTACTGTATTGTTGATGAGTGCGAAAGAAATATATGTGAACAGCGAAGCGATAACGAGGAGAATGATGCTGAGTTTTCTGATATTGTCATTTACAGACTTTATCAGGTCTTTTGAATATACAACATCCACAATCCTTGCGTCTTTCTTCATTTGCTTGACAACCATGCTGAGGCTGTCAGGGTTAGCATAGTCGGCATTGATTTTTATCTCAAAAGAGGCTGTATAAGGATTCATGCCGAGGAATTCTGTAGGGTCAATGCCTTGAGCCTTTATCTCCTCTTGCAATGCCTGCTCTTTTGAAATATAATCGACACTCTTTGTATATTCCGATTTCTCGAAAGAATTTTTCATGTCAGCAATCTGCTTCATATCGAGGTCATCACTTATCAGCACGCTGACATTGATGTTCTCTTTCACATAAGTTGACAGATTGTGGGCAGTATGGACAAAGAGTACAATTATACCGAGCAATACAAGCACGAGTGTTGTGCTTATTGTTGCTGTTATGAATTGTGTGCCAAGAAATGCGCTTTTTTTCTTACTCATTGACTTCGGTTCTATAAATTAGTCTAAACTTTCAAATCCATTCGGGGTGCTTGGTCTCATTTTGTATCTCAAGCTAATCTATAGAACACCCCTTAAGTGTTGCTGAACTTGCTTCAAGAACTTTAACTTTTACGAAATCTCCAATATGGTGGTTTCCGCGGTCAAATACAATTACCTTGTTCTGCTGCGTGCGTCCGAAAAGCTGCTCTTTGCTACGCTTTGACACGCCCTCAACAAGAATTTCAAAAGTCTTTCCTATGTCCTTCTTGTAACTTTCGGCAGATAATTGATTCTGCAGGGCAATCATCTCATTGAGCCTTCTGATTTTTGTCTCTTCAGGGACATCGTCAGGGAGGTGCTTTGAAGCGTAAGTGCCTGGTCTTTCAGAATATTTGAACATGAATGCAGAGTCATATCCGCACTCACGCATCAATGAAAGTGAAAGTTCATGGTCTTCTTCTGTTTCTGAATGATATCCAACAAAAATGTCTGTGGTGAGTCCGCAGTCTGGAAGAATGCGCTTGATGGCTGCCACACGGTCAAGATACCATTCACGGGTGTACTTGCGATTCATGAGGCCGAGAATCCTGTTCGAACCGCTTTGTACAGGCAAGTGGATGTGGCGACAGATATTGCTATGTGAAGCTATGACTTTGAGGGTGTCATCGCTCATATCCTTAGGATGGCTTGTTGTGAAGCGGATACGCATATCTGGCACAGCTTCAGCAACAACCGTAAGGAGTTGTGGGAAACCGACATCGCCGCACTTATAGCTGTTGACATTCTGTCCTAATAGTGTAACTTCTTTATAACCTTTTGCTTGGAGGTCTCGCACCTCGTTAAGGATGCTGTCCACTTCGCGGCTTCGCTCCCTTCCTCTTGTGTATGGTACGATACAGTAATGGCAGAAGTTGTTGCATCCACGCATGATGCTTACAAATCCGCTGATATGACTGCCGCAAACTCTCTCAGGAATTACATCTCGATAAGTTTCTGTTGTGCTGAGTTCAATGTTGATGGCTCTTTCACCAACTTCGGCTGCGGCAAACAGCTCAGGAAGTGAAAGATAAGAGTCAGGACCAGCAACAAGATCTACATGGTGGTTGTCGATAAGGTCATCCTTAACTCTCTCCGCCATGCATCCAACAACGCCAATAATCATCTTCTTGCCCTTTTTGCGAAGGGCATTAAGCTGTTCAAGGCGGCTGTAAATCTTATTTTCGGCATTCTCACGAACGGAGCAGGTGTTGAGGAGTATAGCATCTGCATCATCAATAGATTCGCAGGTTTCGTAGTCTGCCATTTTCATTACAGATGCAATAACTTCACTGTCCGCCACATTCATTTGGCAGCCATAAGTCTCAATAAAAAGTCGCTTCATTAATAAAATTTTGTACAAAATATGGTGCAAATATATGAAAAACATTTGGATTATATGCAAATCATCTGAGTTACAAGATAAAAAATGCTTATCTTTGTACCCGAATTATAACTTTTTATAGCAAAACGCTACTTTAGTAGGTGTCAAAAAATCCGTTCTTACAGGTGGATGCCTGCATAGAAACTGTTCAAATAATAAGCTGTGGTAGTATTAGACTTTCAGAAAAAAATGGCTAACAGTCAGATGACATTGCCGATAGTGGGGGTGTTGTCGCTTGTGCTGTGGTTTGTGGTGCCCGACACATCGCATCTTTTTGGTATTGTTGGCTCTTACGACAGTTTTGATTATGGTCTGTGGCGTTTTGTTCCTTCTTTTCTCTTGTCAGGACTTTGGGGAAAGATTGTCGGAGTGCTGATTGCCGCCATTGCTATCTATTTTATGGCTGAGCTTAACAACGAGAATGTGTTGTTGCGCATTAGTTCGAGAATGCTCAGCAGTATGCTTGCAGCATTGCTGGCAATATCTGTGCCTTGTCATATTTTTCAGCCAGGCGGCGTGGTGATGATTCTTATTCTCCTGTCTTTCTTCCCTCTATTCAAGACATACCAGAGTCCGTCGCCAGTGTTTTCGCTTATACTCTATCTGCACATCTCGGTGGCGTCGTTGGTGTTCCCTAAGATATTGTATATCACTCCGCTATATTGGTTCTTGCAGGGTTATATGCGTTCTCTTTCGCTGAAAAGTTTTGTTGCGTCAATAATTGGTATAATTGCTCCATATTGGTTCTTCCTTGGCATAGAGATTTACTTGGGCAATCTGCCTTCTTTTATGGAGCATGTGAATAGCATTGTGGATATTCAATGGGTAGGTTATGCTGTTTTTCACAAAAACACGATTGTCCTATTTGCTTTTATGCTTTTATTGTTTGTTTCCGGTACTTTTGATTTCTATAGAAACAGCTTTTTGGACAAGACTCGTACACGTATTATATATAATGTGGTAGTGCTGCACGCAATCAGCATAATTACTTTCATCATGCTGCAGCCTCAGTATTTCTTTGTACTTTATCCTGTGTTTGTTGTTGACACATCAATTATGTTTGGACATTTCATATCTCTGACTTATAACCGTTTCACACATATTTATTGTATAGTCTTGGCATTAGTTCTGCTTGCTATGATGGCATTGAGATATTTTGTGTGAATAATATTCAAAACTGAATGATAGACAATCTTAATGATTTTTTCATCCAATATGGATACTGGGGAATGGCAATGGCTTCGTTTCTTGCAGGCACATTTGTGCCTTTCAGTTCGGAGGCTGTCATGTGTACTCTTCTTGTGACTACAGATATGGATCCTTTGACGACAATTGTCAGTGGTACTATTGGCAATGTGCTTGGCTCGCTTTTCAACTATTATGTAGGGAGAATAGGGAATATTGAACAGATTTGCAAATGGATGCACGTCAAAGAGCGCCGTCTGATTCGTACCCGTGACTATGTCGAGAAAAAGGGCTCATGGATTGCAGCATTCTCTTTCTTGCCTGTCTTCGGCTCGGCAATATCAATTTCGCTTGGTCTTCTGCGCGCAAATGTGTGGGGTGTAATCTTTTGGTCAACAGTAGGTAAGTTCATTCGTTATGTGTTCTTTGCTTATTCTGCAATAGCAATGAAGAATTAGCTCTAATTTGGTTGAACTTGGTAGAACCGAAGCTCGGCGTAAGCCAATCCTTGTTAGAAAAAACATTCGCTGAATAGTTACAATAAAAGTCACAAATATTAAAATGAATGTAAAAATGCTTTCCTAACACAATCGTTTTTAGTCACCTTTACAGATAAATTAAGAATTCACTCTGCTGGTATTTCTCCTTATAAAAGTCATAAAGGGAGGGAGGTGGTCTTCAGTAACGCTAACTTGCCTTGCGAGGTAACGCAACATTGCTTTGCGAGGTAACGCCACCTAACTTTGTTGAGCAACGATGAGATACAATGCCTTTTCGGGTGTATATGCTTGGCGAGGTAAAGTATCGATACTCTACGAGGTAAAGCATCTAATGCTTGCCTCGTCTCCTATCTGGACCAGAAAAAAGGCAGTTGCGTAGGAATAACAAAAAAGTCTGGCAGAAATAATCTGCCAGACTTTATATTGTTGTGAATGTAAAATGTTTTTTCGCTTTTAGTTGATTGCGTTGTCAAGGTCTGAACCAGCTTTGAATTTAGCAACTTTTTTAGCAGCGATTGTGATAGTCTCCTTTGTAGAAGGATTGATACCCTGACGCTCTGGACGTTCAGATACAGAGAATGTACCGAAACCAACGAGAGCAACTTTGTCATTTTTCTTAAGAGCCTCAGCGATAGCTTCAACAGCTGCATCAAGAGCTTTCTTAGAGTCAGACTTGCTTAATCCTGATTTTTCAGCAATAGCATTTACGAGTTCTGTCTTGTTCATGATAGATGAAATTAGGTCAATATTTTAGTTTTAATTTATAATTATCTGAGTGTGGGGGGATTGGTAATCAAACTTCTTGATTTGTAAGTTGAGAAGTGTAGAAATTGCTTTTACACACAAGCATAGTGTGATGATTACCAATTTCCGTTCATTTTGCAAATATATGGCATTATTTCTCTCAATCAAACATTTTTTCAAAAAAAACGATAAAAATCAACAAAAAAACATTCATTTTCTTTGAAATTGCCATTATATAGAAAGAAAAAGCCTATTTTTGCACCATAATAATAAAATGTGAGAAAATAAGTAATTGTATGAGAATAACTCCAGCCGTAAAGGCTATCCTAATAATAAACTTGGTTTTTTATATTTTGACTTATTGGGTTGCACCTATTGTGCCTCTTAATGGGCATTCGGATTGGTTCTTGAATTTCAATGCTCTATATCCAATAGGTTCAGAGAATTTCGCTGTCTATCAATATGTGACTTATATGTTCATGCATGGTGGATTCATGCATCTGTTCTTCAACATGTGGTCGTTAATGATATTCGGCAATGCTGTTGAGGAACAGGTAGGCTCAAAAGTTTTCTGGTGCTACTATTTGGCATGTGGCATGGGTGCTGCGCTGTTCAATCAGCTGCTTGCATTCTTTGGCATTATTATGCCTTCTCTGCTTGTTGGTGCTTCTGGCGCTGTGTATGGCATCATGGCTGCTGCTGCATTTTTCTTCCCAAATGCAAAGTTGTTCATCATACCTATTCCATTCCCTATCAAACTGAAGTATCTCGTTATCGGATATACTGTTATTGAGATGTACCTCGGTGTGACTTCTGTGGATGGAGTGGCTCATTTTGCTCATCTTGGTGGTGTGATTGTAGGTTTGATTTTCTTGTTTGTCCTAAAAGCAGTATTGAAAAAGCGTTCGCAAAACAATAGCTACTGGACAAGTACGTCATCATCGAACTATAACAGAAATTCTAATTATTCGAAGGATAGTGGCGTCATGTCTAAGATAAAGGACTTTTTTGTTGGGAAGCCAAAGCCTAAGATGCGTGTGACAAAGGTGGGAGAGTATAATGCTGCCGATCATGCGTACAATCAGAGGAAGCGCGAAGACAGCGAAGAGATTGACAGGATTCTTGACAAGATTAGGAAGGACGGCTATCAGAGTTTGACAGAAGAAGAGAAAGCCAGACTTTTTGATGCAAGCAAGAAGATGCGTGGGGAGTGATGTGTTAAAGTGAAAATGTTGCCTAACTGGTGAGTTACTCATAAACAACCTAAATGAAGCTATTTGTTAAAATACCAATGCTGATATTCATCGCCATCAATATATTAGTTGTTTTGGCTATGAATTTTTGTGCATATACAAGCTGGCTTCCTCCGCAGACGTATCCTAACTGGTCGTACTTTGGGCTTATGTTTCCAGTCTTTCTTGCAGCCGATATCTTGTTTGTCTTGTTTTGGCTGATTTTCAAGTGGAAACTTGCTGCTATTCCTTTGGCAGGTATGCTCTTATGTGCATGGGCCGTCCGTACATATCTTCCTTTTAACTTTCCGTTTGATCCGCCAGAAGGGAGCATTAAAGTGCTTTCGTATAATGTTATGGCTTTTGGCAAGGATAAGAGTGCTGATATCAAAGAGAATGAGATAGTAAAGTATGTGCAGTCATCTGGCGCTGATATTGTGTGCTTGCAGGAAGCCACGCAAGGAGGGTACAAAATTGTCATGGATTACTGGAAAGAGAAGTATCCGTATCAGCATGTTGATGATATGACTAACAACTTTCATATCATCTTGTCAAAGTATCCAATACTGAGCACCTCGGAGATAAAATACGAGTCAACATCCAACTATTCTTTTGTGTATGAATTGAAGGTGGGAGATGACACATTGGTGGTTATCAACAACCATCTTGAGTCGTATAAACTGAGCAGCGATGACAAGGATGTGTACAAGGAGCTTGTGAAGAATCCCGAGGAGTTTGTCACCAAGTCGGAGACTGTTGGCGATGAGGCAAGTGCAGAGGAGAAATATGGAGGGCTGACAGCAAAACTTGCCAAGGCAAATGCCATACGAGGCGCGCAGACAGACTCTGTGGCTGCTGTTGTAGAGAGGAACAGGGGCAGGTATATTGTTGTGTGCGGCGATTTCAATGACCCAACAATTTCGTACACACATCATCGACTTGTCAAAGAGCTTGACGACGCTTTCACAAGAAGCGGAAACGGCCCGGGCATAAGTTACAATCGTAGTGGCATGTATTTCCGTATCGATAACATCTTGGTTAGTCCTAATATAAAGGCTTATGGGGCGAAAGTTGATAATCAGATAAAGATTAGCGACCATTACCCTATATCGTGTTATATAAAATTGTGTACAAAGTAGGCCTATTAGGCTTAAAAACAAACATTTTTCTGTCATTCTTCTTCTCTATTGCAAAAAAATGTATAACTTTGCACCTTGAAGTGTCGTGGACTTTTTAGTCTTCGATACTTTTTGACAGCGATAAATATGCAATAACAATAACTAATTTAAAAACAATGCAAAACAAAGGATTCATTAAGTTTCTAGCAGTGGCGCTGACTCTCATCTGCCTCTTCTATCTTTCCTTCTCTGTCGCTACAAAATATGTAGAGGACAAAGCATCAAAGATGACTGAGCAGGAAGCAGAGTTGTACCTGGATTCGTTGAATACGACTCCATTCTACCTCGGAAGCTACAATCTCAAGGAATGCCGTGAAACTGCCATTGGTCTTGGTCTTGACCTCAAGGGCGGTATGAATGTCATCCTCGAGGTTAGTGTGCCTGATGTAGTTAAGGCATTAGCAGACCACAAGACTGACGAAGCTTTCCTCAAGTCTGTTGACGAAGCAGCAAAGGAAGCTCAGGAAAGTCAGAGCGATTTCATCACACTATTTGTAAAAGCCTATAAAAAGAATGCTGGGGGAAAGCCGCTTGCGACTATCTTCGCCACTCAGCAGCTCAAAGGCAAGGTTAACACAAACAGCACCGATTCAGAAGTGGAGAAAGTGCTTCGCGAAAGCGTAGATGAGGCTGTTGACAATTCGTTCAATGTGCTTCGTACTCGTATCGACCGCTTCGGTGTTGTTCAGCCAAATATTCAGAAGATTGAAGGACAGAGCGGACGCATCATGGTTGAGCTTCCTGGTATCAAGGAGCCAGAGCGTGTTCGTAAGTTGCTTCAGGGTAGTGCTAACCTCGAGTTCTGGGAGACATACGACACTCCTATCGTGACTCCACTTCTTGTTCAGCTCAATTCTGCTCTCCGCAATGGTGGCAATGCAGAAGAGGCTACAGACTCTGTTGCTGTTGACTCTGTTGCTGCAGTCCAGACAGAGGCGAAGGCTGACTCAAGCAAGAGTGCTGCCAGCGTGCTTGCTCAGGCAAATGCTGACTCAGACAAGTCTGCAAGCAAGGGTGCTGACAAGAAGGCTATCGAAGCTGCAAAGAAGGAAAACCCTCTTTTTGCTATGCTTCAGCCAACTCAGGCTCAGCGCGGATGTATGGTAGGTTTTGCTCAGGCAGTTGATACTGCTGAAATCAACAAGCTCATCACATCAAATGTTGCTAAGCAGATTTTCCCTGCTGACCTTTCACTCAAATGGGGTGTTAAGTCTGAGGATGCTGCAGGCAAGGTGTTTGCTCTTTATGCAATCCGTACAACAGGCGCTAACGGACGCGCTCCACTTGAAGGTGAGGTTGTTACAGAGGCAAAGGATGACTTCGACCAGTATCACAATCCAATAGTTAGCATGAAGATGAACTCTGAGGGTTCACGCAAGTGGGCTGCTCTCACAGAGGCAAATGTTAACCATTGTGTAGCTGTTGTTCTCGATAATCTTGTGTACAGCGCACCTAATGTAATGAATAAGATTGACGGAGGAAGCACTCAGATTTCTGGTGGATTCACTGTTCAGGAAACTAAGGACCTTGCAAATGTGCTTCAGTCAGGTAAGATGCCTGCTCCTGCAAGTATCATTCAGGAGGATATCGTTGGACCATCTCTTGGTGCAGCTTCTATCCAGGCAGGTTTCATCTCTTGTATCGTTGCATTCATCGTGCTTATGCTTTATATGATTGCAATGTACGGTGTTCGTGAAGGTATTGTTGCTGACTTGGCTCTCTTGCTCAACTTCTTCTTCTCATTCGGTATCCTTACATCTCTCGGTGCTGCACTTACAATGTCAGGTATTGCAGGTATGGTGCTCACACTTGGTATGGCTGTGGATGCTAATGTGCTTATCTATGAGCGTACGAAAGAAGAGATGCGTGGAGGCAAGAATATCGCTGCAGCAGTTTCTGCTGGTTACAGCAATGCGTTCTCAGCTATCTTCGACTCAAATGTTACTACAATCCTCACAGGTGTCATCCTTTACAACTTCGGTACAGGTCCTATCAAGGGATTCGCAACAACATTGATGATTGGTATCGTATGTTCATTCTTCACAGCAGTATGGTTGACTCGTATTGTTTATGAGCATTTCGTAAACAATGGCAAGTGGCAGAATCTTACATTCACTACAGGTCTTTCAAAGAACATGATGAAGGACACTAAATTCAACTTTATGGGCAACTACAAGAAGTCATTTATTGGCTTCGGCGTGTTCCTCGCAGTTGTAATTGGCAGTTTCGCTGTTCGCGGTCTAAGTCAGTCAATCGACTTCACAGGTGGTCGTAACTATAAGGTAGAGTATGCAAATAGCGTACAGCCTGAAGACATAAAGAGCGCACTCGTTAAGGCTGTTGATGCTGACAAGACAAATACAGACGCTGTGAACATGAATGTTATTGCTCTTGGAACAGATGGCAAGAATGTTCGTATCTCTACAAATTATCTTGTTAATGATAATGGCTCTGACGCTGATACTAAGATAGAGGGTCTCATCACAGCAACTGGCGGTACAATCGTTTCTTCACAGAAGGTTGGTCCTGCTATTGCTGAGGACATCACTTACGGTGCAATCCTCTCTGTGCTCTTCGCTATCGCAGTAATCTTCGTTTACATCCTCATCCGTTTCCGCAATGTGGCTTACTCTGTTGGTTCTATCGCAGCTCTTACGCTCGATACGGTTCTTGTAATAGGTATGTTCTCTCTCTGCTACGGATGGATTGGTTTCTCACTTGAGGTTGACCAGACATTTATTGGTGCTATCCTTACTGTAATTGGTTACTCAATCAACGATAAGGTGGTAATCTTCGACCGTATCCGTGAGGCATTCAATAATACTCCAAGTCGCGACCGTCAGCGTATCTTCAATGAGTCTTTGAACAGCACTTTGGCTCGTACAATCAATACTTCTGTATCAACATTCATCGTTCTCCTCGTGATATTTGTTCTCGGTGGTGACAGTATCCGTGCATTTGCATTTGCAATGATGCTCGGTGTTATCATCGGTACTTCATCATCACTCTTCATCGCAGCTCCTATAGCTTACCTTGTTATGGGCGCTCGTATCAAGGAGGCTGACGAGGTTGTTGACGAACAAGTTGTTAAAGCTTAACATAACCAATAGAAAGGCAGCAGCATTTTTGTTGCTGCCTTTTCTTTTACAACAATAATATATATAGCAAACACTTAAACGACACAAAATTATGGAAAAGATTCGTGTGGCCATCGTAGGTTATGGCAATATAGGAAAGTATGCACTTGAGGCTATCGAGGCATCAAAAGACATGGAGTGTGTAGGTATCGTACGTCGCAATGGCGCAGCAAACAAGCCAGCAGAGCTTGCAAACTATGCCGTTGTAAAGGATATCAAGGAACTTGAGAATGTGCAGGTTGCTATTCTTGCTACTCCAACTCGTAGCGTTGAGGAGTATGCTAAGCAGTGTTTGGCACTCGGCATCAACACAGTTGATTCATTTGATATCCACACTCAGATTGTTGATCTCCGCCGTTCACTCGATGCAGTAGCAAAGGCAAACAATGCAGTATCAGTTATATCTGCTGGTTGGGATCCAGGATCAGACTCTATCGTTCGCACTCTTATGGAGAGTCTTGCTCCAAAGGGTATCTCATATACTAACTTTGGTCCAGGCCGTTCTATGGGACACTCTGTATGTGTACGTTCAAAGGCTGGCGTAAAGGATGCTCTTTCAATGACAATCCCAGTAGGCGAAGGTATTCACCGCCGTATGGTATATGTAGAGCTTGAAGAAGGTGCTGACCTTGCAGAGGTTACCGCTGCAATCAAGGCTGACCCATACTTCGCAAGTGATGAGACTCACGTGTTCCAGGTAGAGAGCGTTGATGCTCTTAACGATGTTGGCCATGGCGTAAACCTTGTCCGCAAGGGTGTGTCAGGTGCAACTCACAACCAGTTGTTCGAGTTCAACATGAAGATTAACAACCCAGCTCTCACAGCTCAGGTGCTTGTCAATGTTGCTCGCGCTTCTTTGAAGCAGCAGCCAGGAGCATATACAATGGTGGAAATCCCTGTTATTGACATGCTTTATGGAGACAAGGAAGAACTCATCCGTCATCTCGTGTAAATCTCTTTGTATATAGGTATATATGTAAAAAAGGTGCGAAAAAATCGCACCTTTTTATTTTTTTATGCTATCTTTGCCTAAAATTGAGAAAAAGTCTAATGTGATGAATAAGATAAAGTTTCTTGTTGCAGCTTTTTTTGCTGTAATCCTCTTCTCTTGTGAGGAGAAGAAGACAGATGAACCACCTGTCACAGTTGTTTCTGTAGATGATATACCTGCCATTGTAGAGGCGCATGGTACGGTAGGCGAGGGCACAAGTATGAATGTGCTTGAGGTCATAAATGACGAAGGAGACACGCTATCTATAATGATAAACGACCAAACAGTCATTGGCGGTGTAGCTGCTGGTGACGAGATTATGATTGTGTATAATGTCAAGAATGATGACTATATAGCATCTACTGCCATAAACCTTACTGCTCTCCAGCATGTATGGAGCCAGAAGGGTGCTGACGGAGGCGAGCAGAGTCTTGAGATTAATCCAGGTGGAAGGGCATCCACATATTCCATGAATATTGATTACAGTTCATGGGAGGTCAGGGATGGTATGCTGCTTCTCCATTCACCAAAGAAAATTGGTGACGAATCACCTGCTGTGGTTGACACATTTGAAATCATGCAGCTTACTGCTGACAGTCTTGTGCTTGTTCATGGCGATTTGGTCACAGAGTTTGAATGTTATAATTAATCTACTAAAATAAAACATTTATGAAGAAACTAACAATCGTATTGCTAACTGTATTATTTCTTCCCCTTACTTTGTCTGCAGCCAAGCCAAAGCAGCAGAAGACTGACAGAGAGGTTTGGGTGGATATTATGTATCAGATGGCAGAGCCAGTCATGAAGAATATGGCAGAAGGCAAGCTTCAGCAAGTGATGGATACCACTAACGGATGTAAGAATTTGGAGTTGTCTCCTACATGGGATAATAGAAACAAGAAAGTCGCATACATGGAGGCTTTCGGTCGTTTGCTTGCAGGTGTTGCCCCATGGCTTAATCTTCCAGACGATGACACTCCAGAAAGCGCAAAACGCAAGCAGCTACGCGAGTGGACTCGTAAGGCTATTATCAATGCTGTTGACCCTAATAGTCCAGACCGATTAGGGTGGGAGAGCGGAGGTCAGACTCTTGTTGATGGTGCATACGTTGTTGAAGGGTTGTATCGTGGATATGACTCTTTGTGGGTGCCACTTCCAAAGGAGACAAAGGATTTATATATAAAGGAGATAAAAGGACTCAGACGCTATGACCCTCCATACACAAACTGGTTTTTGTTCTGCGGCATGGAAGAGAGTTTCTTGATGTATGTAGGTGCAGATGCTGATCCATTCCGTATTAAGACAGCGATGAGCAAGGTTGAGGAATGGTATATAGGTGATGGAATCTATTCTGATGGTCCTTCTTTTGCTTTCGATTATTATAACTCTTTCGTTATACAGCCTATGTATGTGGAATGTCTTGAGATGATTGCAGCAAGACAAGGCAACAACGGCTATCTCATCCGTGCTACAGATGGAAAGCGTAACACCGCAAATAACCGCTTGAAGGAAGTGCGTAAGCGTATGCAGAAATGGTCTGTCATTCTTGAACGATTCATCTCTCCTGAAGGCACATTCCCTGTAGTGGGTCGAAGCATACCTTACCGTATGGCTGTTCTTCAGCCATTGGCTCAGTTGGCATGGCGAAAGCAGCTGCCAGATGAACTTCATGAGGGTCAGGTTCGTTCTGCTATTACAGCTGTGGCTAACAGGATGTTCTATGGTCATGTCGAGAATCCTGCAAAAGATGCTTCACCTTTGTCACGAAACTATAATGAAGGCGGATTCCTTACTATCGGATTTGTAGGCTCACATCCTAATGTGGCAGACTGGTACACTAACAATGGTTCTCTTTATATGACATCCCTTGCGTTCATGGCATTAGGTCTTCCTCCTACAGACTCGTTCTGGACTGCTCCTTATGAGAAGTGGACAAGTAAGAAGGCTTGGGAAGGAGATGATTTCCCTAAAGATCATAAGTGGAATATCAATAAGGAGATTCTTTATTGGGAATAAAAGTTGCTGTTTCTCCAAAATATAAAAAGTCCATCTAATTTTTTTAGATGGACTTTTTATTCACTATTTTTATGTGTTGCTATTCTTAGAATGGCAAATCACTTCCATTATCTGCAGCGTTATCTAAAGGTGCAGTGTTTGAAGTAGATGCTGGTGCTTCTTGAGCTGATGCTGCTGCAAATGTGTTAATTGCAGGGTTTGCAACTGGAGCAGCTGGAGTATAAGGAGCAATAGCCCATGCACGTATGTCATTGTACCATCTTCCTTGGTATTCACGAGCGTTAATATCGAAGGAAACAGTAAGTTCTTGACCTTCTTGAATATTAAACTGTTTGATTTTGTCTTCACCAAAAACGTTGAAGCACATACGCTTTGGATATTGTCCGATTGTTTCTTCAATGACATAGTCTTGTGTCATCCAAGGGTTGCCTGTTGATTTCGCCTGTCCAGAACGTGCTGGGAGAACTGCGATTATTTTTCCTGTAAATTCCATTATGTAGTTGTTTATTGTTAACATCTTATAATTTCGTTACAAAAGTACGCCTTTTTTTTGTATTGTCAAAACTTATAACTAACTTTGTGAACAAATAAATAAAAATATACAATGAGATTTAATGTTTCAAGTTCAATCTTCTGTAGTCGTCTGCAGATGATAAGCAGAGTACAGAGTTCAAAAAATGCTTTGCCTATTCTTGACTGTGTGCTTTTTAGCCTTTCAGATGGAAAATTGACCATGACGGCATCTGATAGTGAGACAACAATGGTAACAACGATTGAAGTTACAGATGTTGATGGAGAAGGGAAGTTTGCTATTGAGTCTAAACAATTGATAAATTCTGTTAAAGAGATTTCTGATCAACCGATAACATTCTTGGTTGACCCGGTTTCTTATACTGTGGAAATCAACTATCAGAATGGAAAGTATAATCTCATTGGACGGGATGGAAACGATTATCCTGTACCTAACATGGATGAGATAGATGAGCATAGCATTGCTTTAGATGCTCAGGTTGTCTTTAATGGAATAAGTCGCTGCTTTTTCGCAACTGCCGATGACGAACTTCGTCCTCAGATGAATGGTGTGTATTTTGATATGACACCAGACAATGTGACATTTGTTGCAAGCGATGGACATAAGCTTGTTCGTGATCGTTTTTTAATACAGACTAACGAACACTCTGCATTCATCCTTCCAAAGAAGCCTGCTCTTATTTTGAAGAATGTACTTGCAAAGGCTGAAGGAGAAGTCAGTATCAGCTTTGATGAGCGTAATGCTAATATACGTCTTGCAGATTACGCAGTAAGCTGCCGACTCATAGAAGGTAGATATCCGAATTATAATTCTGTGATTCCAAACGATAACCCATTCATGGTTACCGTTGACCGCATGGCTTTCATAAGCGCTCTTCGTCGAGTAATCGTGTTTGCAAGTCAGAGTACATCGCTCATAAAGCTTCGTGTGGATACAAATACCCTCACAGTTTCTGCTCAGGACATAGATTTTTCTTCTTCTGCAGAGGAGCACATCATGTGTGACTATGACGGAACATCTATGAGCATAGGATTTAATGGTCCTTTCCTTATTGATGTCTTGAACAGCATCACAAGCACAGATGTCATCCTTGAACTGGCAGACCCATCTCGTGCAGGTCTTATCACACCTGCTATACAGGAGGACGGCGAGGATTTGATAATGCTTCTCATGCCGATGATGCTTAATGACTAATGCCTCTAATCCCCCGGAGGGGCAAACGAGTTTTTCTTCGGTGACAAGTCGGGGCTGATAGATGTAGCCATCCTTTCCCATGTTCTGGATGGGTGTTTTTGAGATGGACAGGGAATAATATGAAACTCAAATTAAATAGACCAATCATATTTTTTGACTTGGAAACTACAGGACTTGATGTAGCAAAGGACCACATTGTGGAGCTTTGCTACATCAAAATTTTTCCTAATGGTAATGAAAAGTCAGAAACAATGCGTATCAATCCTGGTATTCCAATTTCTAAGATGTCTTCGGAAATCCATGGCATATACGATAAGGATGTTGCAGAATGTCCGATGTTTAAGGATATTGCACAAGATCTTTACAAGACTTTTGAGGGATGCGATCTTGCAGGGTATAACTCAAATAGATTTGATGTACCTCTCCTTTGCGAGGAGTTCCTCCGTTGCGGCATAAATTTTGATGTGACAAGCCGTATGTGCGTAGATGTTCAGAACATTTTTTACAAACTTGAACAGCGCACTCTTACCGCAGCTTATAAGTTCTATTGCAATAAAAAACTTGAAGATGCACATTCTGCACTTGGTGATACTCGCGCCACAGTTGAAGTGTTAGAAGCTCAGCTTGACAGGTATCCAGATAGTCTTCAAAATGATATTTCTTTCCTTTCAGAATTCAGCAAGATGAATAAGAATGTGGATTTTGCTGGGAGAATCATTTATAATGATGACAATATAGAGATATTTAATTTTGGCAAACATAAGGGGAAGCCAGTCGTTGATGTGCTCCGACAAGAACCAAGTTTTTATAATTGGATGATGCAAGGTGATTTCTCTCAAAATACGAAACAGGTTTTGACAAGGATTTATCTTAAATCAAAGAATAAAGGATAGTCTATGTTGCAAGGCAAGAAAATAGTTCTCGGAATAACAGGCAGCATAGCTGCTTATAAGTCATGTCTTATTATTCGACAGTTAATAAAGAAAGGTGCTGAGGTGCAGGTTGTGATAACACCTGCAGGCAAGGAGTTCATTACGCCAATCACTTTGTCGGCACTTACTCATAAACCTGTTATTAGTGAATTCTTCTCACAGCGAGATGGAACATGGAACAGCCATGTTGATATAGGTTTGTGGGCGGATGCGATGCTTATTGCGCCTGCGACAGCAAGTACAATTGGCAAGATGGCAAATGGTATTGCTGATAACATGCTCATCACCACATACCTTTCGATGAAAGCTCCTGTGTTTGTGGCTCCTGCTATGGATTTGGATATGTATGCTCATCCTTCAACGCAGAAAAATCTGCAGACACTTCTGTCGTATGGGAATCATATTATCGAGCCTGGGACAGGTTTTCTCGCATCGACTCTGGAAGGTAAGGGACGTATGGAGGAACCTGAAAACATAGTAGCTCAGCTTGAGTCTTTTTTTGCTAAAGGTGAAACAATGCGCGGCAAGAAAGTGCTCATTACGGCTGGACCAACCTATGAAAAAATCGATCCAGTGCGTTTTATCGGAAACTATTCATCGGGTAAGATGGGATTTGCCCTTGCTGAGGAATGTGCAAGCAGAGGTGCTGAAGTTGAGTTTGTGTGCGGTCCTGTTTCGTCTTCAATGAAGACGCAGAATCCTCGTATTCATCGTATAGATGTGGAGAGCGCAAAGCAGATGTATGCTGTTTGTGTGGAGAAATATCCGCAGATGGATTCTGCCATATTATGTGCTGCTGTTGCTGATTTCACCCCGGATAATGTTGCTGACCAGAAAATTAAGCGTACAGGTGATGACATGATTATACGTCTGACTCCTAATCCCGATATTGCTGCATCGCTTGGCAAGATGAAGAAAGAGGGGCAGCAGCTTGTGGGATTTGCTCTCGAAACAAACGACGAAGAGAGCAATGCACAGGGGAAATTGAAGAGGAAGAATTTTGATTTTATTGTTCTGAATAGTTTGAATGACAAAGGTGCTGGCTTTAGAACGGACACTAATAAGATTACAATTATTACAGCAGAATCAAAAGAGGAGTTTCCTCTAAAGTCAAAAGCTGATGTTGCTAAAGATATTGTAAACAAACTTGTTGCTTTGCAGACATGTAATAAATGATGAACAGACTATTATTTGCTTTTTTACTGATATTGACACAATCTTTGTGTTTCCCTTCTCTTTATGCCCAGGAATTGAAGTGCAATGTTAAAATTATCCATAGCCAGATTCAAGGTACAAATAAGAGCGTGTTCAACACTCTTGAGACTGCCTTGAAAGAGTTTATGAATAATAAGGCATGGACGGATTTGCAGTTTCAGGCAGCGGAGAAGATAGATTGTTCTATGACAATAACAATAAAAAAGTATGATGAGTCTGAAAACAACTTTACTGGTGAACTGCTTTTCCAGCTTACACGACCTGTATATAATTCAAATTATAATACAGTAGTGTTTTCTATGCAAGATAAAAACTTCAATTTCAAATATACCGAATACGATCCTTTAGAGTTTAATGCCAACAATTTAGATAATAATCTAACTGCTATGATGGCATACTATGCGTATTTGTTTATAGGAATGAATCTTGACACATTCTCTCCGCTTGGAGGGACAGATGCTCTGCAGATAGCCGAGAATATAGTAAACAATGCTCAGACCACCTTTGGAGGGTCAGGCTGGAAAGCTTTTGATGACAAGAGAAATCGTCATGCAATCATTAACGACTATCTTGACTCCTCTATGGAGGTGTTCCGCCAAATGCAGTACAAATATCATCGAAATGGTCTCGATGAAATGGCGAATAATGTGGACAGAGGGCGCGCCGCTGTGACAGAGGCTATAGAAATGCTCAAAGAAGCAAGAGACAATAGATCGCAGTCTGAATTACCTGTTATTTATACAGACATCAAGCGTGACGAAATGGTTAGCATATACTCTGGACACGGCACAAGTAACGAGAAAGAGAAAGTGTACAATATACTAAGCGGTATCAATGCCAGTCAAGACTCATATTGGAATAAGATAACAAAATAGCACTTTATGCTGAAGAATTTACATATAGAAAATTATGCTCTTATAGAGAAACTGGATATGAATCTGTATTCGGGATTCTCGATTATTACAGGAGAGACAGGAGCAGGAAAATCCATTATACTTGGTGCAATAGGTCTATTGCTTGGACAAAGAGCTGACTCAAAAAGCATAAAGGCTGGCGAGAAACGCTGCGTCATCGAAGCTGTATTTGATGTGGCTGGTGATACTCATTTGGCTGAGCTATTAGAGGAGAATGATTTTGACGCAGATGATGAATGTATCATCAGAAGAGAATTGACTTCATCGGGAAAGTCACGAGCTTTCATCAATGATATTCCTGCTTCTTTAACTCAGTTGAAACAGATTGGCGAAGTGCTGATAGATGTTCACTCTCAGCACAAGAATCTGCTGCTTGGCAAAGAGGATTTCCAACTTAATATTCTCGATATAATAGAAGGAAATGCAGAATTGCTTGCTTCGTATAGGAGTGAGTATAAATTGTATAAAACTCTTTGTAAGCAATATGAGGAGGCTGTAGAGGAATCCAAGCACAACAAGGATGAAGAAGATTTTATTAGATTCCAAGTTAACCAGTTAGCAGAAGCTGACTTAAAAGAAGGTGAACAGGAAGAGTTAGAAAGTGAGTTAGAAACGCTTGAGCATGCTGAAGAGATAAAGACTGCCTTGTATTCTGCATTAGGAAACCTCCAGTCAGACGAAGGAAGCGATGCTGTCCAGATGATTAAGCAAACTATCGCTCAGTTGAATAGTGTACAAAAGGTGTTCTCAGAAGCTGGCGAACTTGCTGATAGATTAGAGTCTTGTTACATAGAACTGAAGGATATAGCGGAAGAGATAGAGTCGCAGGCGGATGACGTTGAATATAATCCACAGAGGTTAGAGTATGTGAATGACCGTCTAAATATGATTTATTCATTACAGAAAAAGCATAATGTGGATAGTGTTGGCGAACTTCTTGAACTTCAGAGTAACTTAGAAGAAAAGTTGGAGAAGATAGATAATTCTGATGAGCATTTAGATGAAATCCGTAAGAAAAGGGATACGCAATTTGCTAAAGCTCTTGACTATGCTTCGAAATTGACCAAAGCACGCAAGGCTGTTGCAAAAAAGGTTGAGAAGGCCATGGTTGAAAAGCTTCTTCCTCTTGGAATGCCAAATGTTCGTTTTGTTGTGGCCTTCGAGGAGGATGAACTTGGTGCTTCTGGTGCAGACAAAGTACAATATCTTTTTAATGCTAATAAGAGCGGCGAATTGAAACCTGTCAGTCAAATAGCTTCTGGCGGCGAGATTGCCAGAGTGATGTTGTCACTCAAAGCATTGATTGCTGGAGCCGTCAAATTACCGACAATAATCTTTGATGAGATAGATACAGGTGTGTCAGGTAGTATCGCAGAGAAGATGGCAAAGATAATGCAAGAGATGGGCGAGCAGCATCGTCAGGTGATAAGCATAACGCATCTTCCACAGATAGCCGCATTAGGCAGCCATCATTACAAGGTTTATAAAGAGGATAATGAGGATTCTACCGTTAGTCATATTGTTGAATTGACTCAAGATGAGCGTGTGGTGGAGCTTGCACACATGCTCAGTGGCGAGAAGTTGTCACAAGAAGCTCTTGATAATGCAAGGGCTCTCTTAAGTAGGTAATCAAAATTATTTATAAGTTCATCCTCGTAGGTGTGTTCTTAATATCTATACTCTCATATCTATTATAAAACTAATTTTGATCACCTACACAGGTAAATAGGTGTGATGATAAAGAAGAGCGCCATAACCTGGTATTTCTTCCGAAACATATTATAAAATTTGTTATTTAATTAAAGTATATATGCAACGCTTAATAATATCTTTATTGGTTTTATTGCTTAATTCGTCTTTATTTGCTTTGAGCGCCTTTTCGCAGCCAAAATTTGCGAAGAAAGTGCAGAAGGCAATGTTTTCTCTCAACACATACGGCAAAGATGGGAATCTTCTTCATCAAGGAACAGGCTTTTATGTCGGTCCTGACGGAGATGCTATAGCTGATTATCGTTTGTTTAAGGGGGCTTATCAAGCTAAGGTTACTGATGCCGCAGGTAAAACATTTGATGTTGATTGTATTTTGGGAGCAGATGATTCCTATTCGATTGTGCGTTTTAAGGTTGATACAAAGGGCAATTCAGTACTTTCGCCTGTTGCCGCTCCTCAGCATAAGGGTGGAACAGTGTATGCTGTAAATACAGAGTCAAACGAACTTAAATACGGCATTGCTGCAGTAGCAGATACTTCAATGATAAAGGGTGAATATGTCTATTATGCTTTGTCTTCTGCTGTAGATGAGAAACTGTTAGGTGGTCCTGTGTTTGATGAAAAAGGTTTGCTTGTAGGTATAATGCACTCAACCATAGCAGACAAGAGCTATGTGCTTGATGTTCATTTCAAGGATACTTTGAAGATTAGTGCTATTATGTCAAGTTCAGCAAATGTAGCTCTTAATAACATCTTTATTCCAAAAGGGTTGCCAGAAACTGCCGAAGAAGCACTTGTCTATCTCTATTTCAAATCAAAATCTGCAAGTGATGCGGAATATATTGATATGACTAATCGCTTTGTGGCTGCTTTTCCTCAGAATGCAGAAGGATATATGAGAAGGGCTACGCCTCTCATAGACTTACAGCGTTTTGATGAAGCAGAGGCTGATCTTCAAAAGTACCTCACTCTTGTTGAGGATAAGGCAGTGGGTAATTATAATGTTGGCTCAGCTATCTTCAACAAGCTGTCATTCCAGCCTGAGCCTGCTTATGATAAGTGGACTCATGATGTGGCTATTTCATACATGGACAAGGCTATCGAATTCAATAGAGCAAAAAATATTGATGAAAAGGAGAAGCAGGCTCATGAAGCTCAATTTATGATTCAAAAAGCATTGATTCTTCGTGGAAAGAAAGACTGTGATGCAGCAATCGCTATTTATGAAGAATTGAATAAACGAAATAAAATGCCTTCTTATTTCTATGCAATAAGTCTTGCTCAAGAGGCGAGAGGTGATTCTGCTTTAGCATGCATAGCTCCTCTTGATAGCGCCATAGCAATGTATTCAGAGCCTCTCCCTACTGAAGCTGGAGAGTATATTATTCGCAGAGGCAAACTTCTTGCTAACGCAGGTCGTTACCGTGATGCTGTCAAGGACTATAATAAATACAGTTATCTTAACAACAGCAGGATGAATTCTACTTTCTACTATGAGCGTGCTCAGATAGAGATAAATGCCCGTATGTTCCAACAAGCATTAGATGACATCGATAAGGCTATTGAAATATCTCCTCGCGTACCTTTGTTTCATTTTGAAAAGGCTTCTTTGTTTCTTCGTGTAGGAAATTATGATGAATGTATAGAGTCTTGCAATAATACTATCATGCTTAATCCAGATATTATTGACGCATACCGCTTGTTAGGCTATGCACAGCTGCAAAAGGGCGACAAGGAGGCTGGCAGAAAGAATCTGCAGAAAGCCATCGACATGGGCGATGAGAATGCCAAGGTGATTCTCGAGAAGTACCTGTAATTTTTTTAGTTTTTCATTTTAGACATTAGACATTTTGGCTAATGTTCTGATATCTAGGAGTGTGTAGTCTACAAAGCGTCAAAAAAGTATTTTTGACGCTTTGTGAATTTAGACATTCTTGTGAAATACGTATGCTTTTCCGTCAATAATGTCACTTTCTATTACCTCGTAACGGTATTTAGCATTACTCGCTAACGATAACTAACGTTACGAGGCAATTGTATGCGCATTTGCTGGTTGTTTACCCTATTTGTTGTTTATTGGGTGATAATTGAATGAATGTTTTGTAGTTTGAATTATTCTATGTAACTTTGTCTTTCAACCTGCCTCTGTCTTAGAGTACAAATCCATTCAACTTTTTCTAGGGTAGCACGCTTCGTACTACAAAATGTCTAAATGTGAAAGGTTACTAAAATGTACTTTTGACATTTTTTTGTTTATATGTGTATGGATATTAGCTTGATAGCATGAAATGTCTAAATGTCTAATGTCTAAAATGAAAATTGATACACATGGACAGAGATATGTTGCATATTGCAACGCAATTTATTGAGTGGTCTTTCTTTGGTTTGGGGCATTGCCCAAAGAGGCAAATAGGGTGGTTCTTTGGGTTCAAGCTGCATATTGCTACTTCCCGAAGAAACCCAACATAAGTGTACAGACCGTTGATGTTTCATAGGAAAGACAACTTGCTTTATTCTAATTTAATTTCGTCGAACTCACGTTAATTTATGAAACCAAACAAAAATGGTGACAGGACCTAAAACGTCCTCATCTTCAAATCTTTTGCCACCCAAAGTACCCATTCATCGATGTTGTCAGTAAGAGTCTTTGGGTATGGAATAGGAATCTGTATATGTGGAGCAATACCGGACTTGTCAAATTCCCACCCTTCATCAAGCCGTGAATTGTATGTAGTAGGGTATGCCACAAGGAAACCATACTTCTCAAACATCATACATGCGCAGTTGCCACTGTCAGCCGCTCCACCCGTATTCTCCTTACCGTATCTCTTTGTCCTGTTGCTTGTCTGCTCCACATAGTAAAGCAGGTCTTCAGCTGCGCTCAGAACATTGTTGTCAATGATAATTGCAGCCTTCTCAGGTAATGGAAAAACGGAATCAATCCTATGGGTGCTTGCTTCTGCCCATTCCACATATTCAGAATCCGTACTTCTGCACTTTTCATAGAATTTCACAAAGTTTTGCACGCGATCCAAAACATTTTGGATTCTGAACAGATTCAGGCGGGATTCAATGTTATTGAGTGTGTTGCGGAAGATGGACGCGTCAAACTTGCCGTCCTTGGTTCCCAGAAGATTGACAAAAGGCATAATTTCATAGTCGCTGCCTCCTCCGTTACCCCTGATGTCAATAATCAGGTTTTTGCATCCGGAATCAAGATACTCACCAATAGCTTTTTCCGCATCAGCCCGTGAGTCCATACATGTTGAGAATCTGATCAAGTAAGTGTCGTCATCGACCTTCTTATGAGTATATTGAGGAGCATATTTATCAATCCTTTTGCTATAGTCGATAATCATCTTATTATATACTGTGTCATGATCGTTATTCTCATTCATATACTCAATGAAGAAATGGGCATCCTTGAACCAAGCCACAAAACAGGCAACGGCATCAGAAGCATTACGTCTACCTTTCTTCACGTCATCACGCAGTCCCTTCTTGAATCTAGTGTATTCTTTTCTGTTTTTGTCCGTGACCTTGAACTTGAACAAGGCATAGTCATATTCAGCAAGGCGTATGACAGAGTCGAAGTCTGCAAGGTAAATGTCTGTGCTATCATTCTTTGATGCGTAACACACAGATGTCAGAATAAACGATAGTAAGAGTAATATTGTTTTCATCATAAACTTACAGACTAATTTCATTCCATGTTTATGCATACCTCAACAGGGCAGTGGTCGCTGCCCAATATGTCAGTGTGAATGGATGCAGACGCGATTTGCTGCTGCAGACGGTTGGAGCACACGAAATAGTCGATGCGCCATCCTGTATTCTTCTCGCGAGCATGGAAACGGTATGACCACCACGAATAGATGTCTTTCTCGTCTGGATGGAGATAGCGGAAGGTGTCGGTGAAGCCTGCAGAGAGAAGTTCGGAGAATTTCTCTCTTTCTTCATCAGTAAAACCTGCGTTATGTCGGTTTGATTTTGGATTCTTCAAGTCTATCTCTTGATGAGCAACATTCATGTCACCGCACATAATAACGGGTTTCTTCTCGTCTAATCTCTTTACATAGGCACGAAAATCATCGTCCCATGTCATTCTATAGTCAAGTCGCTTTAAGCCATCTTGAGAGTTTGGAGTATAGACTGTCACCAGATAGAATGATTCGTATTCAAGTGTTATGACTCTTCCTTCGTGATCGTGTTCATCGATGCCTAAGCCGTACACTACAGAAAGCGGTGTGTGCTTTGTGTATATTGCCGTACCAGAATAGCCCTTCTTATCTGCGTAATTCCAATATGATTGATAGCCAGGGAAAGACAGGTCAAGCTGACCTTCTTGCATTTTTGTCTCCTGAAGACAAAAGAAATCCGCGTTGAGCGAAGCAAAGGATTCAGAGAATCCCTTGCCTGCAACAGCGCGGAGTCCATTAACATTCCAAGATATGAACTTCATATTATATTTGGAGGAAATCCATTACTTAGTGTATTTTGAGAAGTCAACCTTGTGCATGTCACCTTCCTTGACAAATGTGTCGTGGAATGCATGAGTTGCAGCGAGGTTATGCCATGACTGGCCCTTCTGAGAAATCTTGAGGTAATCCCAAAGAAGCTCCTTGTAGTCTGGGTGAGCACAGTTCTCGATGATAGTGTGTGCACGCTGAATAGGGCTCTTGCCGCGTAAGTCAGCAACACCCTGCTCTGTTACGATGATGTTTACATCGTGCTCTGTGTGGTCAATGTGTGAACAGAATGGCACGATAGATGAAATCATGCCGCCCTTAGCAACTGATGGACAAGTGAAAATTGAGAGGAAAGCGTTGCGCTCAAAGTCACCAGAACCACCAATACCATTCATCATTTTTGTTCCGCAAATCTGTGTAGAGTTAGCATGTCCGAAAAGGTCAACCTCAATTGCTGTGTTGATAGCGATAAGACCGAGACGGCGGATTACTTCTGCGTTGTTAGAGATTTCTGACTGGCGAAGCACAAGCTTATCCATGAAGAAATCGATATTGTCATAGATGCTTTGGAGCTTGTCGTTAGTTACTGTGAGCGAACAAGTAGAAGCGCATTTTACTTTCTCCTCGAACATGAGGTCAACAATTGCATTCTGAAGCACCTCTGTGTAGATTTCCATCTGTGGCATCTCTGGGTTTGAACCAAGAGCATAGAGGATAGCGTTAGCAGTAGTTCCTACACCGCTCTGGAATGGGAGGAATGATGGAGGAATGATGCCGCGCTTTCTTTCGTTCATGAGGAAGTTAGCTACATTCTCACCAATCTTATCTGTGATAGGGTCTGCACCCTTGAAGTCACGAGCTTCGTCTGGGAGATTGCATTCTACTACACCAACAACCTTCTTTGGGTCGAGCTGTAGGTATGGAGTACCGATACGGTCTGTAACCTTCTCGATAGGAATTGGCTTGCGACAAGGTGGGTCGAGTGGCTCATATACATCGTGGATGCCCTTTGACTTTGGAGAGTGGAAAGCATTAAGCTCAAGAATGATACCTTTCTTGGCCATGCGAGCAACAGTAGGAGAAATACCTCCTGCTGCTGTGAGATAAACCTTGCCATCCTCTTCGATAGCGCACACTTCGAGAATAGCCCAGTCAATCTCTCCGAGGAATCCGTAACGGAGATCCTGTGCCATCATTCCGAGGTGAATATCGTTATAAGCGATTTCACCAGCGTTAACATGCTTGCGGAAATCTGCGTTAGTAGTATAAGGTGCGCGGTAACGAATTGCGTTTTCATTTGAGAGTACGCCGTCGCATGACTGTCCAGTAGATGCGCCTGTGAAGATGCCAATCTGATAAGGGCGGCCAGCCTCATGCTCAGCATGAGCGATTTTTGCGATTTCAGCAGTAACAGCCTTGGCAGTTCCAGCTGGGGTGAATCCTGAAAGACCGATGTTATCACCGTTCTTGATAAGTGCTGCAGCTTCAGCAGCAGTAAGTCTTGTAAATGCCATATTGTGTGATTTTAATATTTAGATTACACATTTGTGAGTCACAAAAGTTAATGTACAGGGTCAAAATCATCTTCGAGCTCCTTCTTGTTTGATGGCTCATAGATCACCTTGTTAGCTCCTGACGTAATCTTTACGTATTCAGGATGCTCTTTTGCGAAGTTGTCAATATATCGTTGACGCTTTTGGTCATATAATTCGCTGACAGCAATAAGTATGCCGGTTTCCTCTACATCACCAAAACCATAATTGATGGCTGTGCCAAACATCTTCATTGTAGGTGAGAGTCCCATATATGCATTCACAAGAGGCGGAATGTTATAGCCGAGAGATCTCACTTCTCTATTAAGAATCTTGTAGTCTTCTTTGAACTCATCGAAGCAGAATAGAGACTCGAATTCCTTCGGATCGTGTTCAAGTTCAAGAGGTTTGGTTGGTATGACAAGATTTTCTTTATCTCCGAAATGCTTCTTGAGGAAATAAAGAATCATATCTCTTCCTTTGCGGTTATAGCTTGGGTACATTGTCATTTTTCCAAAGAAGTATTTGCAGTCAGGCATAATGACAGCGAGTGCACCTAAGCCGTCCCAGAGATTGTCTAACGCGAATATAGACTTTCCGTCAGGTCGAGTTGACTGATACTCTACAGCCACAAATGAGCGTCCAAGCTCAATGGTGTAAGGCATGTATTCGTTGATGAATTTGTCAGAAAAATGGAACATATGACTTGTGGCGAGTATTGGCTGTCCTTTCTCGTCATATTTTACATCTGGTCCGAGAATATATCTGTATCCGCCAATAATCTCCTCTTGCTCTGGGTTCCATACTATGAGCTGTTTGTAAGGGTTTTCCATAGTGTCGAACTCGTCAAGGTCACAGTCAAGGCCTGTGCCTCCGCCTGCCGCACGGAAAGCTATCTCGCGTAATCTGCCGATTTCGCGCAACACGTTTGGAGCATTCTGCCAGGTGATGATATACACCTCGTTGTTGCTCTTGCTTGTCATACGCAAGCGTTTGTCTTCAGTTAGTTCTGATTTAAGCACCTCTTTTGGTATAGGTGCAATAATCTCTTGTTCCATTTTATAATTCGTATACTTTTTCTTTTACCCATTGTGCCCATTCCAGTGGAGTCTTGCTCTTGTCAAAAGTCTGCCATGGTATAGGCTCTCCAAATGTGACAGTAAATGTCTTTCCTTGGTTTTTGTACATCTCGTCTGCAAGGTATAGCATAGCAAAATTGAATTTGATATGCAATCTCTTGCACCAGCGGGCTATGTTGTAAAATTTGTCAGAATTCTGTCCAGAGAAGTGGACAGGAATAACATCTCTTTTATATTGAACGGTTTTGGTTATGAAAGTTTTCTTCCATTCCAAATCTTTAATCACATCATCCTCTCCCTTTCTTGAGCATAAGCCTGCAGGGAACATGACGATGTTCTTTTCTGATTGGAAAGCTGCTTCAACCATTTTGGGGAAGTTCCTTGTGTTCTTGCCAGTTTTATTTATCGGAACGCATAAAGGAGCCAGTCCTTTGAAATTCATAAGAATGTCATTGACAAGATATACCATTCTGCTGTCATATTTATGACAAATAATAGAACCAAGTGCAATTCCGTCTTGACCGCCAAGCGGATGGTTGCTTACGATTGTAAAATAACGTCCGTCTTCATTTCCGGGTATTGCATCCAGGCCTTCTTGAATCTCTCCGTTTATATTTGACCTGACAATCAATTTGCAATTCAGGTATTCAAGTACTCCGTCAAGCCATTCAACTCCAACCTGGCCTTTGCCTTTTCCACATAGATGTACATTCATCCAATCCTGATGAATAATGCCTTTTAGCCATTTCACCAAGAACCCTGGTACAAACTTAGCTTTTTTGCCAAGTTTGTCGCTTAGCACCTTGTCTATGTCTACACGAAAATCGTCTGCTTCTGTTGTCATATTAATGAAATAACGTGCAAAATTATTAAAAGTTTTTCTTAAAATAACAAAAAACATTTAACTTTTAAACAATGACGATTAAAAAAACGCTATCTTTGTACCCGATATTCATAAAAATTACAAAGTAAAGTTAGTATAACAGTTAAATATGGCAGAAGTAGTAAAGCAAGAACCGAAGCAAGAGGAGTCGTTAGGTATTCAAGACTTGTTGTTCTTATGTCTTAGTAAATGGTATTGGATACTTGCTTCCATTCTTGTATGCATGGTAGTTGCTGTCTTGTATGTAAAAAGGACACCTCCAACATATCAGCGCTCAGCATCTGTCCTCATCAAGGAGGACATGGGTGGAAGAAATGCAAGCAATGCAGTAAGCGAAATTTCTGATTTGGGGCTTATAACTTCACACTCAACAGTCAATGACGAGATGTACACTCTTGCATCTCCTGTTATCGTGTCTGGTGTTGTTGAGCGTCTCGGACTTGATGTGAACTACCATGTGGATGGACGCTTCTACAAAAAGCTTCTGTATGGTTCAAACCTGCCATACACTATTACATTCATAAATCAGAGTGAGAAATCTTATTATGGAGTTCTTTCTGTGAAAAGCGGAAAGTTCACATTTAAGGTGTACAACATCAACGGAAAAGAGGCAAACAAGGTAATTAAAGGTACTGTCGGACAAAAAGAGAAGACAGATATCGGAGATATTCTCGTGTCATACAATCCTAAGTATGATGCTGAATTATATCCAACGCCTGTTAGTGAGGTCGAAGTGACAAAGGGTCGTGTCAACAACCTTGTTATGGGCTTTACTGGCAAAGTGAATGTGTCTCTTGTCAACAAAGAAGCAAATGTCATTGGCATTACTTTCGATGATGTGTCAACCGAGCGTGCCGAAGATTTCATCAACACATTGATTGACGTGTATAATGAAAAGATTGTAGAGGAGAAAAACATTATTGCCGACAACACAGCCAAGTTTATTGGCGACCGTCTTGTTATCCTTGAAAAGGAACTTGGCAATGTCGATGACGACATTTCTTCATACAAGAGTTCAAATCTTGTGTCAAATGTTAATAGGGCATCAGATTTCTTCTTTCAAAAGTCTGAAGTTGCAAATGATGAGCTTTTTGAATATACAAACCGCCGCTCAATGGCAAATTACATCAAGGAGCAGCTCACAAATCATTTGACAGAGAATCAGCTTCTGCCAGCAAACACAGGCATAGAAAGTGCTAATATAGAGAAGCAGATTGCAGAATACAATACTATTCTTTTTGAGCGTAACACACATGTGGCTAATTCAAATGACAAGACTCCACTTGTGGTGCAGATGGACCAGAAACTTGCTGGCATGCGTAAAGTTCTTCTCGCGTCTCTTGATAACTACGTGTTTGCTCTCGACAATAAGATAAAAGTCATAACAAAGCGCGAAGCTAAGTCTAACTCTCAGTTGGCTGAAAATCCAGAGCAGCAGAAATACATTCTTTCAATCGAGCGTCAGCAGAAGGTGAAGGAAGCTCTTTACCTCTTCCTTCTGCAAAAGCGTGAGGAGAATGAGATTTCAAAGTCTTTCTCTGTTAATAACACACGTATCATCACTCCTGCTATGGGAAGCACTAAGCCTGTTGCACCTGCAAGCAACAAGATTTATCTCATAGCTCTTGGTATTGGTTTGGCGCTCCCTATCGGTCTCATTTATCTTCTTGAGACTATGGATAACAAGGTTCGCGGCCGTAAGGATGTTGAAAATATGCGTATGCCTTATGTTGGTGAAATTCCTTATGCAATACACAAGAAGAAAGATAGACACCGCTATATTCCATTGCTTGTAAAGATGGTCAAGAAATGGTTTGGCATTAAAGGTCAGCCAGAGGATGTCCGTAAGATTGTTGTTAGAGACGGCAAACGAGATTTTGTCAACGAGGCTTTCCGTGTTGTGCGTGTAAATATTGAGTTTATGCTGCGCGATGAGATGAAGGTTGTAATGACATCTTCTCTCAATCCTGGTTCTGGAAAGACATTCCTTGCAATGAACCTTGCAATGAGTTTTGCAGTAAAGAGAAAGAAGGTTGCTGTTGTTGACCTCGACTTCCGTAAAGCTTCTCTTTCTACTTATGTCGATACGCCAAAGCAGGGTGTGGCAACATATCTTAATGGTGATATTGACGATTTCCATAGCATCATTGTTTCTGGCACACATCATAACTGTTTGGATGTTCTTCCATGTGGTTCTCTTCCACCAAATCCGTCAGAGCTTCTTTATGATGATAGGTTGAAGTATATGCTTGACCAGCTTCGCCAGGAGTATGACATTGTCTTCCTTGACTGTCCTCCTGTTGAAATGCTTGCTGATGCTACAATCATCAATAAGTTTGTTGATCTTACACTCTTTGTCGTAAGAGCAGAACTTCTTGAACGTAATATGCTTCCAATTATCGACAACATGTACGAGGAGAAGAAGTACAAGAACATGGCAATGATTCTTAACGGTACAACTGCTGCGTATGGTCGATATGGCTATCATAAGTATGGTTACGGCTATGGTTATGGTTATGGCTACGGCTATGGTGCCGCTTATGGTGGTATTGAAAGCGAGAAGAAGAGATAAACATTTATATCTTGTTTTTCAATCCTCGCTCTTGTGTGTGAATCTTTTGCACACAAAGAGTTTTCCTTAATATCTAATAGTGAATAATGCTAGTGCTTCAGTTTTGCTGACGGATGCACATTAACATTATTCACTATTTTTTTTAATCATTGATATTCTAACAAATCAAATAATCATTATACAATCATGCTCTTCTTTAATAAAAAACAAAAACTAATTGACACGGGAATCTTGAATGGTGCCGTTGACTGGCATTGCCATATTCTTCCAGGAGTTGATGATGGTGTTGCAAAAATGGATGACTCGCTTGAAGTTCTGTCTTATTATGAAGAGATAGGCATTAGGGAAGTATGGCTCACTCCGCACATTATGGAGGACATACCTAATACTACTGACGAGTTGCGCAATCGCTATGATGAGCTCAGAGCGGCTTACAATGGCAGCGTGAAGCTTAATCTTGCTGCGGAGAATATGATAGACAACCTTTTTATTGAGCGTTTAGAAAATGACGATTTCCTTACAATAGGTGATAAAGGGCAATATCTGCTTGTAGAGACGTCATATTTCCAACCTCCTATAGATTTCTATAAGACGTTGAAACTGATAAAGGAGAAGGGCTATAGCCCTATTCTTGCACATCCTGAGCGCTATGGATACATGGAGGAGAATGCTTATGATTATCTCATATCCATGGGTGTTAAGCTTCAGATGAATCTTATGTCGCTTGTAGGTGCCTATGGTAAAGCTGCACAGGAGAAGGCCGTCAACATTCTTTCTAAGGGCTATTACAGCTTCTTTGGCAGCGATCTCCATCGTCTGAAAGCTTTTCAGGGTGCTATTAACGAAAAGGCGCTGAAGAAGGATGTGGTGGAGAAATTGCAGGGAATACCTAATTTCATAGTATAAGCAAGCAAACGTCAGCTTAGGCTGGAAAACCGTCAGCTTTTGCATTATGACAATAATATTGATTGTAACTTAATACAAATGCCAATAGGATAAACTGTGTTATCTTATTGGCATTTGTGGCGTAATGGTATAACAAATAAATACTCCGAAGCTATTATTTACTAAACTTTCCCACCCTATTTATTTTATCAAGAATTTAGAGAAATAAGAGATTTTCTATCAAATGCTTGTTTTTGAATCATATAGAAATTAGAGATGGTGCTTCGCACCCTGTTGAGTCATGCTATGGTTAGTAGCAATTCTCTACATTGGCTACGCCGAGCTGACGGTTCTTGATAATAAATAGTACAAGTTTCGCTCCACTTGTTGTGTAGTTAAAGGGTAGTTAAAGAGAAGTTAAA
>JAKSLL010000109.1 GCA_024401215.1 Bacteroidaceae bacterium | reverse complement strand
CCGAATAAGTTCGAAAAAACTGCAAAAACTGATGCGTAATACCGATAATGCGCGTTATAGGAACCGCGCAAAGGTAGTAAATTTTCGGCATTATTCAAAAAAGATGGGATTAATTAATTTAACATTACCTACATATTAAAATTAATTATCATTACCTACATAATAATTATATTAACTAACACAATTAAAACATGAGTATCAAATCAAAATCATGGCTCGTAGGCGCAATGGTCGCTTTACTTGCTAGTGGTGCTCCTGGTTTTGTTGCTCCAAGTATGATGAATACTGCGGTTGCACAGAATCAGACGATCACAGGTACCGTTGTTGACGAATTTGGTGATCCAATCCTTGGTGCCAACATTCGCGTAGTAGGCACTACAGAAGGTGCTGTCACTGACATCGACGGTAAGTTCTCAGTTAATGCCAAGAGCGGAGCTAAACTTGAGGTTTCGTTCATTGGTTACGCTTCTCAGACTGTAAATGCTGCTCCTGGCATCACAGTTACTCTTTCTGAGGATGCTCAGAGCCTTGACGACGTTGTCGTTGTAGGTTACGGAACAATGAAGAAGTCAGACATCACTGGTTCTGTTGTTTCGGTTAGCACAGAAGAGATGATGAAGCGTTCGCCTGTTAACGTTGGACAGGGTCTTCAGGGTACTGCTCCTGGTGTGATCGTAACAATGCAGGATGGTTCTCCTGATGCAAAGGCTCAGATCCGTATCCGTGGTGTCGCTACCATTAACGGCTCGGCAGCTCCTCTTTATGTTGTTGATGGTATCCAAGTCGGCACAAATGCCGATTTCGTGTCACCTGCCGATATTGAATCTATTGACGTATTGAAGGATGCATCTGCAACTGCAATTTATGGTGCTGCTGGTGCTAACGGTGTGATCATGATCACAACAAAGCATGGTAAGAAGGGTCATTCTAACGTAAACATCACTGCAGATTTCGGTATTCAGACATTGTCAAGCACACTTGACGTCTGTGATGTTGACCAATATGCAGCAAACCTCCGTCAGGCTCGTATCAATGATAATCAAGTCGATGCAAATGGCAAGGCTATCATGTGGAACCCAGTTTGGACAGAGGCGTACGACGGCAAGCGCAACGCTATCGATTGGCAAGACGTTATGACACGTGCTGCAATGCGTCATAACTACAGTGTTTCTGCCTCTGGCGGTAACGACAAGTCTCAGTACAACGCCTCGGTTGGCTATTTGAAGAATGAAGGTCTTGTTGTTAATTCTGAATATCAGCGTATCACAGCACGTGCAAATGCACACACACAGATTAACAAGTATATGGAATTCGGTGCAGATGTAAGCTTTGTGCACACAGACTCACACGGTTCTAACAGCTCTGTAGGTAACTTCGGTAACCTTTCATCACTTCGTGACTTTGCATTTGCAACCCCATCAATGGATTTCGTTACAAGTAACACAGTAACATACGACGGCGTTCCAGCTGGCACATATGTTTCTCCAAACGTTGTTAACCCTGACGGAACATATGGTGAAGTTACTGGCGGCAAGAACTTCAATGATGGTTTCTGGGGTACCACACTCGGTAACATGTATGCAAAGCAGATGGAGAACAATTCCCGCAACCGCGGCAATCGTGCTCTTGCAAGTGCTTATTTGCAGATTAATCCAGTTAAGGGACTTTCATGGAAGACTCTCGTTTCATATGATTACAACTCGGGTTCTTACAACAATTTCTCAGGTGGTAAGTATGTTCAACGTGTCAATTACGTAAATGGTGAACGCATCAACCTTATCAACGGTCTTGCAGGCGGCGGTGGTGTAGGCGATGCATACTATGCACCACGTGACGGTAATGAGTATGCTTTCAGTGTAAGCAACAACGAAAGCCAAACCCTTTACATCCAAAACACTCTTTCTTATAAGTGGAGCAATAAAGTACACGATTTCAACGTAATGCTCGGTAACGAAGTTTCTCGCTGGTATGGTCAGTGGGCTTCAGCAAGTGCAACAGGTTTTGAGTCTCCAGACAATCGAGACATTGGTTTGACAACAAACTTTAATAATAGCCGTACAGGTAATGGTGCACTCAACCTTGAGTCACGCGGCATCTCATATTTCGGTCGTATTAATTACTCTCTTTTGAATCGTTACCTCTTGACCGCAACAATCCGTAGAGACGGATCTTCAAACTTCGGTTCAGGTAACCGTTGGGGTACATTCCCTTCAGCAGCTCTCGGTTGGCGTATTTCCGAGGAATCATTCTTGAAGGATGTTGAATGGCTTGACAACTTGAAGCTCCGTGCTGGTTGGGGTCAGACCGGTAACTCTGGTGGTCCTACAGACCTTTCTGTAAATGGTTTGAACGTCGATGGTATGTTCGTATATTATCCTGCAGGCGTAGCTATGGGTCTCGGAACTGGCACACCAAACGTACTCAAGGGTTACTATCAAACTCTTAAGGACTCGAACCTCAAATGGGAGACAAATGAACAGACCAACATCGGTATCGATGCAGCTTTCTTTGGCAGTCAGCTCGTAATTGGTTTGGATTACTTCATCCGTTCTTCTAAGGATCTTCTCCTTTACCGCCAAATTCGTCCTTCTTCTGGTTATACTCAGATCTACACTAACTATGGCGAGATTCAGAACAAGGGTATTGAAATCATGGTCGGCTGGAACAAGCGAATCAACAAGGATTGGACAATAAGCGCTACATTCACTGGTTCAACTATCCACAACGAGGTCAAGAAGATGGGTGATCCTATTTACAACACCAACTCTGATTCATCTGGTGCAGGTACTGGTGACGGTTCAAATACTGGTGCTGTCGGTTCTGCTGACGGTTATCATTGGGGTAACCACTCAGTATGTATGGAGGGCGAAGCTGTAGGCTCATTCTATGGTTACAAGGTTGATCGTATCATCCGCACTGCAGAAGACTTAGCAGCAGCAAAGGCACAGGGTCAGGAGAATGCTAAACTTGGTGACTACATGTTCCAGGATATTCACGGTAAACTCGCTACTCAGGAAGATGTCGATAAGGGCTTGGCTAAGTATGTCGGTGAAGACCTCGGTGCTGATGGCATTTTGAACGAAAACGATAGAGAGATCTTGGGCAATGGTTTCCCATCATTCAACTATGGTTTGAACCTCACTGCTAACTACAAGAACTTCGACCTCAACATTCAGATGCACGGTGTTCTTGGTCAGAAGATCTTCTCTTATTCAGCAATGCGTCTTGTCAATATGTTTGGTTCGGACGATGGTTGCTCACCAAACATCTTGAAGTCATCAGCTAAGAATGCATGGTCTCCAACAAATCCTAACGGCACAGAGGCTCGTCTCTCTATCCTCGATGAGAACTACAACATGCGTGCAAGTGATGCTTGGGTTAAGAATGGCAACTTCTTGAAGATTTCTAACCTTCAGGTTGGTTATACACTTCCTAAGAATATTGCAAGCTCTCTCTTGATTCAGAATCTCCGAGTATATCTTTCAATTCAGAATCTCGCTTGTTTCTCTCCATATAACAAGTATGGCGATCCAGAGTGTGGTCAGGGTTCAGTTCTCTATACAGGTCTTGATACTGGCCGTTATCCAATGCCTCGCACTTATGCATTCGGTGTTAATGTCACATTCTAAACATTATTAAATGAATATCAATATGAAAAATATTTCCAAATATTTCGGTATTGCTGCATTGGGATGCGTAGCATTTACATCTTGCGACAATGATGAGTTCCTTGATGTAACCCATTATTCATTGCTTGCGGGAGATGCAATGTTCGTCAGTGACGACAATGCCATTAAAGGTATGACTGGTTGCTACGATCTTTTGATGCCTCGCACCAACGATGACCCATATAAATACTGGATCTTTAATGGTCAACACCCAACAATGGATTCTCAGGCATCTGGTTGGGACAAGGACTTCATGACACAGAACTGGACATCAGACCAGGCTCAGTTGAAGACATTCTGGCAGCAGTCTTATCAATGCGCACAGCGCTGCAACGACTTCCTTTCTGGAATCAAAGATGCAAAAGATGTCTCTAGTTCTGTAAAGAAAGTGCTTTCTGGTGAAGCTATGGCTCTCCGCGGTTTTGAGTTCTTTGGTCTTGCAAATACATTCGGTCGCGTACCTCTTCTTATAACTGGTGAGAACTTTGTTAATACACCTGAAAAAGCAAAAGCCGAGAGTTTTGCAGAACTTTGGGATTTCATTATCGAAGACTTCAAAAGTGCAGCTGACAGCCTTGACTGGAAACCTTTCAAGGGACAGTATGGTCGTTGTACTAAGGGTATGGCTCTTACATTCCTTGGTGATGCTTATATGTGGAAAGCATATGCTTGCGAATATGCAGGTGAGAGTGTTGATAAGAAAGACTGTTATCAGAAGGCTTACGATGCTTTCAAGCAGGTAATCAATAGTGGTGAATATGAACTTGCTCCATCATTCACTACATTGTACGATGCTGATGAGTGCTGGCCTAAGGAAGCAATCTGGCAGATTGTTCTCAACTCTGGTGACGACTGGGGTACATGGGATAACAGCAAGAATGCAGGTGCTCGTGGCTGGACAGGTTTCTACTTCGCTCCAACTTCAAATGGTGCATGGGGTACATACCAGATGTCATGGGAGCTTTATGACTCATTCGAAAACTACCTCGACGGTCAGTATGCTGGTTCGTTCGACAAGCGTCGTGATGGCTCAATGGTTACCGCTACCGTTCCTTACGAGCTCCGCAAGGATCACCCAACTTGGGAGCAGCGCTTGAAGCCAACACAGGCTTGGATTGATGCAAATGCTAAGTATATCCGTGGATATAAGCAGGTTGATGGCAAGTGGGTTTTCGATCAGGAAACTTATGATGCATATAAGATGGACGAAGAAGGTGCTAATGGCATATATGACCTCCAGCATCCTATCGGTTATAACCCATTTGCTCAGGAATATGTAGGCTGGTGCGGTTTCCACTGGGCTTCAGCAGACCCTGCTCCAACTGTATGGTCTTCAAAGCACTGGCGTAATGGTCGAGGTACAGACTGGGCAACTGGCTGTCTCTGGACTCCTGATCACCTCTACTTCAAGCGCTATGCTAATGTAATCCTTGACATTGCCGAGTGTTGCTTCAACCTTGATTTGGAAAATGAGGGATGGGATTATGTTAACATGATTCGCAATCGTGCATTCGGTAATCTTGAAGTTGGCAAGGATCTTTCTAAGTTCATTGCTCACCACCAGAAGGTAGCTGATTACTTCGGCGATAGCGATGGTAAGGGTGACGCAGTAGATCTCGATGGCTATCCATTCCCATTCAACACAGAGGTAGTTGAATTCCCATCTGCTCAGGAATTCTATGCAAAGGTTAAATCTGATATGGGTTATCAGTCTCCAGTTTGGAAGGTTGCTGTCAACAACGAGCGTCGCAAGGAATTCTCAGCAGAGCCTTACCTCCGTTCAGATATGCATAAGTCAGGCTTCCTTGAGGATCATGTAAATACGGTTTATCCAAAGAACTCTCTTCCACAGAACGGAATCTCTGTTATTACAGAGTGGAAGACTGCTCGTGATTTCGACTTCAAGATGGCTAAGATGTATATGCCAATTCCTGAGGATGAACTTCTCAAGAATCCTGCAATGACTCAGAACGAGGGTTATTAATCAGCAATAGGTATTTATCCCTATCAATAGAAATAGGAGGTTAGCAAAAAACTAACCTCCTATTTTATTATTATTATTAGATGTCCTTTTATTCAATAAAATATGGAAGATCGACCTTTCCAGATATAAATTCTGGAATATTATACGATTGCATCATTCTATAATAATACTGAGCATCCTTTTGTGGAAGCATAAAAGGTTTCGTAAATTTACCATCTTGATCGACATGAGAAAAATATGGTCGGGTATAAAGGCCATCATCTCTACGACTGCTAAATACTATCCAACGACCATTAGAGTTCCAAGAATGATAACTATCCACGTCATCCGAATTTATATCGGACAAACATACAGGAGTATTATCTTTGGTCAAATCGATCATATACAAGTCGGCATCTTTATGCCAAATTGAGAAATTGCCATAAGATGATTTTGTGAACATCAGCCATCGGCCGTCTGGACTTACTCTTGGGAACGATACACTTCCACCCTCATTGCGAGCATTGTATAATGTATCGACTTCATTTCCGAATGTTTTGTTCTCTGGGTCGAACTCTATACGGCATAGTGAATAATGCACATCCTCATACCGGTCTGGCACAGGTACTGAATCTGCCGAACAAAAGTATATTGATTTTCCATCAGGTGAAAATGATGGGAAAGTCTCAAACTGATCTCCACTCATGAGCAATGGACTCAGCAATAACGCATCGGTCTCTGTGTCATACACAACAACATCGGAAGAATGGTCGAACACTTCGATACGATTAAGATTGGTAGAATGAAATGACTGTTGTGTGTCGTTAACTGAGAACGCAATAAACCGACCAGTCGGATGCCATGATGGGTAAACAAGAGATTTATACTTTGACAGTTTCGCTGATGCATTAGCAGGAACTGCGCTGATCTTATTGACCACTCCATCTTTTAGAACATAAGTACCAGGATGCTCCGCCCTTAGGTGAAACATCATGAGCTTGGGACTATATTGATGAAAACTGTGACAGTTCATGCAACCTTCATCCGTCTGATCGTTGGTAAGAATTGAGAATTCCTCGTAGGAAGATAAATCTCGCTGGTAAATACCCATCTTATTCCAAATACGGAATCCTGGATCAATTCTACGATAAGCGATATAGGGATCAATGCTATCTGGCGACACCTTTATTTCTACAGGATTGAATAAATCCCAATGTCCATTATCCTTTCGTTTTCCATAGACAAGATATCTTAATGTTTCGTAATCACTTTTATCTTCGACTATCTTGAATTTACAATATGATAAAGCTGCTTCTTCTGACATATCAAAAGTAGGACGAGCCATATTGCAAGGGATAGTTACCCCATTATAGTCAGGGAATATCGGTGCAAGCATATCTATATGAGATGCCTCTTTGGGCACACCATTACAAGAAGCCAAGCCTCCGGCCAAAGCCGCTAATATTAATGTCTGAATATGCTTCATTTTATTTGCCATAATAGAGTTTTACAAGGGCGTTAAGGAATTGCGCTGTTGCTTTATGATCAGGATTCTGTGCAACGATACAACTTAAATCTTGGTCCAATCCTTTCGACCCAGAGAAACGATCCTCCTCAATAATGCAATGACGTTTCACTGAATAGTACGGATCTTTCTCCACTGCTTCATCATTCAACAAAGCTCTGTGCTGCTTACTCCACTCCTTATAGAACAAGGTCTGATCCAACCACCAGAGATATCTTTCTGCAAGTTCGTATTGGCCGAATACTATTGCGGTCTGTGTAAGTCTCTGTAGCAGTCTCGGACTGAGATTGTCAAGTTTTTCATTTGCTTGGAAAGCATACGTTTGAGAGAAAGCCACATGACCCATTGACCAATAAATATCGCTTAACATTGCAGCAACATACGGACTTTCAAATTCCTGTACATAAATGCTTAATATATTTCTACATGGCTGGTCCATAAGATGCGCATCAAGCATGCCTTCTTCGGCGAGTGCCATATTCAGGATATTCTGTTCAAGAAGATTATTTACTACACGACCTTTCGATTGTGAAATAATCTTCTCCCAATCACTGCACCTCACGCTCCACATCAGGTTTTTAAATCTTCCTGTCTCACCAGAATATTCTTGTTGGGATACTATTCCAAAATAACTACCTGCGGCAATTAGTAAGGCTATCGATGTAGTCAAAATATACTTAACAACTTTTTTTTCAACATATTTGCATATTATATGACTTATAGTAGAAGACAAAACTGCGCAAGGCAATGAAGCCAACAATGATGCGCTCCATCTATAAGCTAGAAACTGTGTCAGGAAATCTGAGAGCACCCTTATGACTCCCTCTTTATTTAACGTCTCCGAAAGATACTCCACATTCCAATAAAATGTATGCCAGTTCTCTGGAAAGCGGAAACTATCTGGAAGAAAGAACCCAAAGAATACAAAAGTCAGAATGTATGATAATATAAATTTCATAAAAAAGTCACTACATAAACATTGATAAAAATTAAGCAAATATAACAAAAATCCCAAAACAATTTCACCAACGTCTCTTAAAATAAGTTAATTATCATATTTAAGCAATTGCATATAGACAAAAACCTATCATACCTATAAAATGTGCACCTTCGTATCCAGATCAAACTGGAGTTATTTGCAGGTTCTTACATTCAGGATTTTACTTTCTGGACTTCATGTGGACTGATTTCCATGAGAATAGTCATCCAACGTCTGTAATGACATTTCCGACAGCATTTAAGCGAATATGTCGTCTAATACTACTTGTGCCATAATATTCTTTGCATACTTTCCTTCGGCCAGTCCATTGGTGGTAATCATGGTAAGATAGAGACCATTTCGTGTTCCTGTCTCACGGGCGAATGTCTGTATGCGGTTCAATAGTCTTTCATATTCTGCCTTGTCAAGAGTGTAAGTCCCTTGGCAATATTTTACTTCACACACATTGATCATTTTATCTGCACGATCAATGATAATATCTATCTGGGCGCCCTTCTCTTTCGCTGTTTTACTGCGCCACGAATATGTCTGAGTTGCCATAGCATCCAAATGCAATGCTCGTTTGATTTGCTCAATATGTGTTATGCAGATGCGTTCGAAGCACAATCCGTACCAATTATTCATTTCTGGCGACAAAAGATGGTGAGTCCAATAATGTTCGTCACCGAGACCCTTATCTGCAAACATCAGATAGAATAATGAAAAGAAATCGGTCAATTGATAAACACCTCCATTCTTCTTGATTTTTTTCTCTTTTACATAATAATGTCTTATGAGATCACAATTCTGCAGATTACTTAGTTTTTCTGTAAGGGTTTTACCTGAAATCTTAGTCTTTACGGCCAGATCTTGCCTTGTTAAACCCTGCTTATTTGTGGCCAGAATCTGCACAATCTTCATATAAGGTTCAGGAGCATTGAACAGCGTCTTATACAGACGTTGAAACTCTCGGCGCAATGGTGCATCCTGAGAGAAGAACAGTCGATCAAGATTCTCCGCCAAAGATTCCTGTGGCTGTAACAAGCTTAAATAATAGGGCACACCACCTAACGCCATATAGGTCTGCAATATAGTGTGACGCCCCCAGGCAAATTGGCTGTTGGTGAGATATTCTTCTACCTCATGAAGACAGAATGGATGCAGCGGCATCTCATGTGTCACACGATTATGCAAACCTCCTTTTGAGTCTATGATGTTTTTTATCATCCAAGTAGTCGCAGAACCACAGACTATCAGTTTCATATTATCCTGCAAGGAAGCCCAACTATTCCAGAAATGGCCAAGGGCGCGAATAAATCCAGAACGCTGGGTGTCAAGGCATGGTATCTCATCGAGAAACACAATACAGGGTTCTCCACCATCGACCTTGGGTTGCAAGAACTTGCGCAATTCTGCAAAAGCTTTCAGCCAGGTTGCTGGTGTCTTGGGAATTTTATAACCCGCAAATTCGAGTGCTTGAACAAATGCCTCCATCTGTTCTCCTGTCACGCCATCAATTATACCTGACATGGAGAATGCAAGTCGGCCTTTGAAGATCTGGTTGACCAGATAGGTTTTTCCAACGCGTCTGCGCCCATAGATAGCAATGAACTCAGCTTTTCGCGATTGTATGTATTTTTCAAGTTCTTCAGACTCTTTTTTCCTTCCTATTAGCATCTTATTATTTGATTAAGATAGTTATTCGTTTTTTCTGGATGCAAAAATAATGATTATTCCACAATTAATCGAGTTTAGGTGTCTTAAAAAGAAAAAATCGCACAGGTTTTATCGAAAAAAAGTCCAGTTTTACCCAAATTACACAAAAAACACATCGATTTGGGTAAAACTGAGCTGAGTTTTACCCAAATCACACACAAAACACACCGATTTGGGTAAAACTGGAAACAATGTCGTATTATTAACGGTAATAAATCAAAAAGAAGCAGCTGTCTTTTCATTTATTTTTGTCATAAAAATTTGGAGTAATAAAAAGAAAGCACTACCTTTGCCGCTGAAAATTACCGAACATAGATAATAGCAAGGAATGAACACAAAAGAAAACTATGCCAAGCCTGTACTTTATGCAAGCATGCTGGCGTTTATTTCATTTGTCATATACATATTCTGTATAAATAAGGAAGTATTCTTTACTGCGCAGAACCGTTCAAACTAACACAATACGTGGCTGCAAAGCTAGCACAGTTCTGAATGTGCTGTACTTCCGGTCCCTCCTTTCTATCCGAGAATGCTTGCGTGTTGTGCCAATGCAAACGGAGAAGAGCCTCTTGCAGAACGATATATTGTACAACTGCAAAGACACCAATTCTATGCTGCAGAACAGGCCTGATTCTATTCAATGTTTAGCTGCGACTCCAAGCGTTTCTGGACTAATCTTGAAAACCTTGCGAGCAGTGGTATGAATCCGAACGAGATTCCAGAAATTATGAAACAGAACTTCGGTGACACATACTGGTGGTTCAATATTTTTGGAAGAAAAGTCCACTGAACTAATTCATAATTGATAATTGATAATTCATAATTGATAATTCATATATGCGCATATATTCATTAATTATAGCAACTGTATTATTGTTGTCGTCGTGTGGATCACACCCAGATGTACCATCATCGAGCAAAGAGACAC
>JAKSLL010000108.1 GCA_024401215.1 Bacteroidaceae bacterium | reverse complement strand
CGAAGCGATAACTCCTCTTTAACTCCACTTTAACTCCCCAAAACGAGCAAGTTGTTAAAGCAAAAGTTAAATTATAAACAGCATCTCATAATTCTGGATGCTATTTTTTTACAAAAACGGCTGTTGTGTCTTAAAAACATGATTAAACATTATATCTGCTGCAAATTAAACGTAAATAGTGGCAAAAAACTAACAGCGAGTGTTAAATTACTGCTTGTAGTTACATTTTATTACAAGAAAATTTGGTTGTAATTACAAAAAGTAGTTACTTTGCCAGTGATTAAACTAAATATTGTAATTTTTATATGGCAATGAAGGAACTTACTAACAAAGAGATGGAGTTGATGGAGATTCTTTGGAACAACTCAGAAGGACTTATGATGCGCGAGCTATATGATATGTTGCCCGAACCTCGTACTCACTTCAATACATTGAGCACATTTGTTCGCAGACTAGAAGAAGAGGGGTTCATCCGTCACGAGGCAATAGGCGGAAGGTTGTTCCGCTATCAGGCTGCAATCAGCAGGTGGGACTACGAGAAGCGTGAACAAAAGAGTTTTCTAGGCCGTTTCTTCAACGGATCGCAGATGGATTTCGTGCGCCATCTCGTCAAGGAGGAAGAAATCAGCAAGGAAGAATTGGAGGAACTTATTAACCTCATTAATAAAGATTAAATGCCGTGATAACCCAGTTGTTAGTTTATTCGCTCAAGGCGTCGCTGATACTGATGATGTGCTATGTACCCTACATGTTGATACTGCGACACGAGAGGTACTTCAAACTGAACCGCGTGGTGTTGCTTGCAATGATGGTGTTTAGCCTCATATTACCTGCGTTCAACATCAGTTGGATGAGTCTTGACAGCCTGCCTATACTGACAGCCACCTACCAGCAGATGGCTGATGCCGGACTGCCTGTGCGCTCATTCAACATCGATGAAATGCCCGAGGTGGTGGCAGAGCAACCTGCCAAGACCAATTGGTTTGACATCATCGCTATCGTGTTCTTCATCGGCATGGTTTTTTCCATTCTGTATAGAAGCATACAGATGGGTATGCTCTCCTACATTCTTAGTCACAAGAATGTATGGACTAAGCGACATGAAGATGGCATCCTTATCTGTTGTAGGAAGGGCGAGTTCTCTCCATACAGCTGGATAAACCGTATTGTAATCAGCGAAGGCGACTGGGACGAAAACGCACGCATCATTTTGCTCCATGAGACTGGTCACATCAAAGCAGGTCATTCCTACGACCAGCTTCTCCTGATGCTTTGCCAGGCAATGATGTGGTACAATCCTTTCGCTTGGTTACTAGGCAGTTCGTTGGACGATGTGCATGAATATGAAGCAGACGATTATGTCCTAAAGCAAGGAGTGAATGCTAAAAGCTACATGCTGCTTTTGGTCAGTAAGGTTGCAAAATGGAAGGGCTATAGTTTTATCAATAGTCTGAACCATAGTACACTAAACAAACGCATCATCATGATGAAAGCGGATCCTGTATTCTCATCGTGGCGCAAGAGCAAAATCCTATATCTCCTTCCCGTGTGTACATTGGGGCTCAGTATCTTTGCCACACCCAAGGTGGCAGAACCGACACAAAAGGCATTATTAAAGTTGGAGCAGGAACAGAAATTCAATGATATCACAAAACCTGATGTACCCCCTTCTTTTGGCGAAGGTAATAAAGATTTCTACAAGTATATTTCCATGCACCTTCGCTACCCCTCCCAAGCTCTGGAATATGGAGTACAGGGACGAATATGGGTAGAATTGGTAGTAAATCCTGATGGTACTTTGTCTGACATCCTGTCCTTCTTCGAAGAGGATGGCAATCCAGATGGTATGAGTGATGTGATAAACGAAGTGATAGCAGTAAGTTATAATCGCAGCACATCAAATGGTGAATACAAGGATTCTGCCATCATCAAGGAGGCTAAGCAGTCGTTGATGGATGAAGCTGTGCGTGTGATAGAAAGCACATCAGGGCAGTGGACATCAGGCTATGTGCTGAATGAAGATGGAACGCAGTCAGCCGTTCCTGTGAAATTAACATTTCCTATTACATTCCAACTGATTTAAGGAACTCCTCTTTTTCTAAAATCTTATAACTATTTAATAATTAGCAAGAAATGAAAAAAGTATTATTTCTGGCCAGCTTATGCTGTGCCCTTACGTTAAACGCCCAAGAGGCAGAGTACCCTAAAAAGGAGAATTTGCACCCCATCGAAAAGATGCAGTTGCGTGTGCAGTATGATGTGGATTGGCATCATGACAGCAAACACCCTGAAGAAGTCATGCATGATAAGATGTACACCGAGATTGGACAAAGCGTGTGCCACAGCTATATTGAGCGCGAGTGGAACAATGAGATTAAATTTAATAAAAGCTTTGAAGAAAGCGGAAAGCGTGGAACCAATGCTTTTAGTGCTTTGTATTCCAATATCGGTGAGACATTTGTCGGCTATCCCAAAGGCATGACCACAGTTATATACAGTCTCGACATGCTTAATGCCTACAAGTATGAGGAAGAGACTGCTAAGTTAGAATGGAACATTACAAGTGAGAAACTTGACACGCTTGATTATCATTGTACCTTGGCGACATGTTCGTATGCAGGTCGTGAGTACAAGGCATGGTTTACAGAGGACATACCTGTAAGTTTTGGTCCTTGGAAGCTTGGTGGTCTGCCTGGACTGATTATCAAAGCAGAGACAATGGATGGGGATTACAGATTTGTTCTTTCTGGCATCGAAAAGGTAAAAGAGTCAAAGGACATCAGCCTCTGGAAAAGAGAGTTCATAACAAAAAGCAAGGATAAAGTACGTAAGCAAGAGAAAATGTTGCTTACAAGGCCCGACGAAATCTTAGACTGGATGGGCATAAACTATACAGCGGTGTCGTATGATGGCTCCAAAGTCAAACTGAAGTTCTTTACATACGACAATCCATTAGAAAAAGACGAACCATAAAGAATATTCACTCACATGAGAACTATCCTTGCAACCCTAAGCTTCCTGTGGGCTTTGGCATCCTACTCCCAAACTGTTCTTAATGGAACAGTGAGGGATGAGGACGGAGAACCTGTGGAAATGATTATCGTGTCTGCTCTCAATCCTGCGGACAGCACCATTGTGTCATACGCCTGCAGCAATGAGCATGGCGATTACTCTCTGTCCTTTAACGATGACAAATTGAAATCTCTCTTGCTACGCATCACTGGTTTCAACGTCAAGAAGGATTTCAAGACGGTGGAGAACAGGAGCCAGCGTGTAAATTGGACTTGTCAGGAAGAGAACATTCTGCTGAAGGAAATACAAGTGAAGGCACAGAAGCTGTGGGGAAGCAAGGATACTCTTAATTATCTGGTGGCAGCCTATACACGCGACCATGATGTTACAATCGGAGATGTCATCAAACGCTTGCCAGGCATTGACATCAAAGATGACGGCAGCATCCACTACCAAGGCATTCCTATCAGTAATTTCTACATTGAGAACATGGATGCACTGCAAGGGCGCTACAACATTGCCACCAAGGGCATCAAGGCTGAAGACGTGGCTAGCGTGCAGGTTTTGGAACATCACCAGCACATTAAGGCCTTGGAGGATCAGATGCCGCCTGAAGCTGCGGCTCTCAACCTGAAATTGAAAAAAGAGAAAAAAGGCGTGTGGACAAAATCGGCAGACATCGGACTTGGCTATAGCGACCATTTGTTATGGAATGCTTCTGCTCGTGCAATGATGTTTGGCAAGGGTGAGCAGCACATCATGGTCTATGACACGAAAAATGATGGGCATGGTAGCGACCTGCTTACCTCGCACTATGGTGGCAGTGGAATTTCCGGACATGTCATCACATCTGTATCTTCGCCATCCTCATCACCGTTCGGCAACAATCATCGCAACAACTACCACCAGTTCGCTGCCAATAATCTGTGGAAAATCAATGATTCTACAGAGATACATGTTGATGCCAGTTATAAATATGACTTCAAGCGCACAAAGACAGATGTGCAAACTACTTACATACTTCCCGATGGCAACAAACGTCTGTTAGTGGAAAATTTTGCCACAGAGAGCACGCAACATCAAGCGGACGTGAAACTAAGTTATGAACGGAATGCAAAGAAGGACTATCTTAACAACAAGTTCTATCTTGTAGGTCATTGGAACGATGCAAATAACTCAACTTCTATTGATGAGGTAGGAAATTATCGCACATTAGGTGTATCCGACAATGTGCATTGGGTGCATCGAACTGACCGAGGTGGAGGTTTCGAATTTGAGAGTAGCAATGCATTCTCTTCCACACCTCAGAGCTTGACTGTGAGTCCCGGCGTATTCCAAGAGCTGCTTGCTGATGGGAAGGCATATTCATCTGTCACACAGAGCGCCACTATCAACAGTTTTAATTCTGCAAACTCTTTCTCGTTGCTGAATGATATTCGTCAACATAGGTTTACATTTGCTCCTATAGCACATGCCAATATAGAGCATGTCGGAATGGAGTCACAACTGCATGCTGTCAAGAATATGGAAGGTGATATGACATACACCCATTTTGACCTCGGACTTGGTCTCAGTGCACGATATACACTTCGGCAGTTTCAGGCTCAGTTAGGATTGCCTGTCAGTTTCCAACCGACTATCCTTGGTGGCAATAACCACAATATTAATAGTTACAGTCGCTTGTATTTCACCCCTTCTGCATCCCTCTCCTGGCGAATAAACGACCACTGGGCGACTAACGGAAGTGTTGGTTGGAGCAGCACGCCTTCGTCAATGCAGAATCTATACACTGCCTACATTCTACGCAACCACAGCAACTTGACAGGATATCAGGGGGACATCTTCGATACAACATCGTTTGGCGGGAGGGTGAAGCTCGACTATAAGCATATCTTCAAGCAGTTCTTTGGATGGATTGAGTTCAACTGCAACCAGTCGAGTGCAGACATGACCTACGGTTCATACATCAACGAACAGGGTTACAGTGAGATGCAGATGATCAAAGAACCACACACCAGTTTGCACATGCAACTACGTACCAACCTACGCAAGGATTTTGCATGGAAGGAATTAAGCATAGAGGCAACTGGTACATACGCTCGTGGAAATAGTCAGTACCTCCGTCAGGACATAATAACTCGCAACAACAGTACTCGCTATGCTGCTGAAGGTAAACTGAACATGAAACCTTGCAAATGCTTCGACTTGGGCTTTACAACCCAATGGAGTTGTTACAAGTCTCGTACTGAGGGAGGTATCAGTAGTCGCCCATCTACAAATTGGGGAAATCAGCTGACTCTCAATACGACCATCATAGATCAACATATGTGGCTTACTATCAATGCCACGCATGTGTATAATAACCTCCTCGACAAAAGGAACAACGAATACCTCTGTGCGCAGTTACGCTATCGCACCAAGAAGATGGACTTCCGCCTCAGTGCAGACAATCTGCTAAACATGCGCCAATATAGCACTCTCAGCATCTCTGATATGACAGAAAGATATACAGTATATCATCTTCAGCCACTTACCGTTATACTTGGTACCTCAATATACTTCAAATAAATATTAATGAAATTTATTCAAGACATCAACTAATTGTTCGGCAAATGGTTCAATGGCGAACACCTAAGAGGAGATGAAGTTGAATTTATCACCTATGACATCATTCTTTTAGTATTAATCTTTGTCTGCGAAATTGTTGTGGCAAGGATAGCTCACCTTTGTCAATGGGGAACACACATAAGATAGTTCATCGAAGACATCTGTCACTGGCTTGGATGGGATATAGGTTTCTATAAGAAAGAGCCAAAATACGATGAAAAGTGATCTCGCAATCCTCACACACTGTGTTTGATTGATAATTAGTTAGATGACACATCCACTGCTCATATACAGGCTGGTGGGTGTGTTTTTGCACCTGTTATTTGAATCCACCTTTGCTTAATTTAAGTTAAAAATGTTAAAAGTGACAGCGTCTCAAATTCTCCCAAAACGCACGACATGACTTTTCCACCTTTATACATACATTTCTTTGATAATCAATATGTAACAAAAACGGTTATTGCTATTCTCTAACAAACATCGAGATTCCGAATTTCGTGACAGGGATTCATGCGAGTACATTCTCTAATTGTTTGTGGCAAATTCTGGTTCATACTGGTGCTCCTTAAACCACGCTTGTTCGGCTTCAGCGTTGTCCTTTCTACGTTTCGTGATTGCTCTTACCTCGCGTAGCAATTCTTTTGTGCAGTCATCTATGAATGTTACAGTCTGATATGTACCCATGCTCAGTCTGTCAGCAGTAACAACAGGGCATCTCAATCCCTGATAAGTTTTTTCCGTGATATCAGTGGGTTTGCTCACGACAAAAACCTTTTTGCCAGAGAAATCACTACCTATCATTTGTACAGGAACATCTTTGTCTGCATACCTGCGTAGCATTTCATAATCATTTGGTCCGCATATATACACCGTTTCAAAAGATGTCTGTTCTTCCTTAACCTCTTTTCCTCTTTCTTACTGCTGAATAAGCTAAATAATCCCATGCGTGTTACATGATTTTTGTGAGACGATATGTGTTCTGATTGCTAAAATCAAGCACAAAGGTACTATGTTTTAGAGGAAGATGAAACAAACTTTTCCGATTTTGGCAATATTTAACACATTAAACGACAGTACAGATGGAAATCATAATCTTGACTTCCTCGTTGGTTATGAGCAGTATAAATATAAGTATCAGTACAACAGACTGAATTGTTTATAAAATCGAGTAACATATCGCTGAAGTGCACACTGTCACAAGCATAGATGATTCCAATTTTGCAACCACAGTCTCACACATTGCAATGGTTCAGAGGTTACCAACATATATAATTGGCGCACCATCCTTTGTGGATGATGCGCCTTATTCTAGACGGGAATAATTCTGAAGTCAGTTATTTCTTCGTTGTCATGATGTACTCGTAAGTATGTCCGTTGGTGAGTAGCTTGTTGAGGAAATCGCGAAGTGACTCTGTGGTGATGGCGTCGTATAAAGCGAGGTCGTTGGTGTCTATCACAATGCCGTCGTGGATGAAGTATTCACGGATGTCGTCAGCACTCTTGCCCTTGTTGAGTGAAGGTGCCTTGCGTTGCTTGCGTTTCAGGCTCTTGAAGTTCTCCAACAGCTGCGCGTCAATACCTTTTTCCGACATTTCCTTAAGAAGTGCTTTTATGTCATTGCGGATAGTTGCCTCCTTATCTGGGTTGCACACAAACGAGATGGTGAAGAGCATCTGGGGGAACGGATGCTGGGAGAATTTTGGTATCACAGCTATGCTGTAAGTGTCGCCATGCTGAAGGCGGATACGGTTTATCAGAGCCTCATTTAGAACACTACGCAAGGCATCCATGTGTGCATGATTATGTGCATCATACTTCAAATCTTTCTCCCATGCAAGCAACATGGTACAATCTGCCTTCGGAGTAGTTCCGTCAACAATCTGAACGGTGATGGTATCGCTTGTGCGATAATGCAGCTCCATACGTTCTATACGCTCAACAGGCTTTGCCTTGGAAGGTAGGCTGCCAAGATACTTCGTTATCAAAGGAAGAACGACATCAGTCTTTAACGGTGTCTTGACAACCGCCACCATACCGTTGTAGTTTGAGTGCAGGCGAGCCAGAATATCCTTCATCTTGCTGACACTCATCGCAGACACCTCTGCCTTTGTCGGCATTCGCGTACGCTCGTTGGATGCGTATGGGTACGACATAAGGTCAATGAAGGCTTGCATAAATGGAGTCATCTGCATCTCCACCGTCATGCGTGCCTGTGCCGTCAGTTTGTTGTACTCCACGGTATCGATGCTCTCAGTATAGAGTCGCATGTGGAATGACTTAAACATGTTCTCCAACTGAGCACTGTCAGCATACGCACCATACAATACCTCTGCAGGATTCACCTTTATCATAGGTATAGGTTGCTCGTATTCGTTGAAATTGCGGATAGCTTTCTTTAGGTGTTCCAAATAGATCACCTCATCGTTCTCCAGCAATGTCTCACCGCCCTTGACGAACAGACGTACTTCTGTCGTCACCATGTTGCTGTCAGGTTTATTGTTCATCACCACCTTTACGCCATTGGATAGGGTGTATTCGGTGAAAACTTTATCGTAAGCAAGCGTATTCTTCTTTACGACCTTGCCTGGTTTTGGACTTATGAAGAACACCTTTTTCCTTTTCTGCTGACTATCAGAAGCTACGGTGTCAGTAGCAAACTCCATAGCCTCTACCTCGTTCCATAAGGCGAGAACATCCTCCTTTGTTGGCAATGCAATGTCATTGTTCTCTGGGAAAGTCAAGGTCAATGCACAACGAGTCTTGTCAAACATCGTTTGTGCTGCCGTTTGCACCATGCATCGGGAGATATGACGGCGGTTGTATGAGTCGAGGATAGTATTCACCATAGGCGAAACCGCAATAGTTCCCTTTAGGTAATGCTCAATACAATTCTCAGCAGCTCCCTTGGCATCAACGTGATCGGACTTGCTACCATAAGTGGTGTCATTCCATTCAATAATTGTTGTGTCTTCTATAGCACGGAAGTCGGAACTGTCTTTGTATGCGATGTACTTTGAAAGTTCTGCGTCCGTAAAGCCGATGCGCTTCATCTTCTCTATCTCTATCAACGCTTTCTTTGTTATCTCGCGCCAATCCGTTGCAGAGGTAATGAGCAACGCAAGTGTCTGGTTTGCCTTTATCGTGTAATTGTCGATAGGTCTTATCGAACTGGCTTGTGACATAAGGATTTGCGGGTTCTCATTCTTCAGTTTCTCCATGCGCGACTTCAATATCTGCATCACGATGCTGTTGATTTCATTCTGCTTAAAGAACGCCACCTTCTGCATCTCGCTCTGCGGCATGGAAGGATAAAGCGACGATAGTTGGATAATAGCCATCGGAGCCTGCTTATTCTGTGTTACAGAAATGAATGGCTGTGCTGTTGCTGCTACTAAGTCAAAGTCTGGAACCATTGTTTTTCCCTTCTTCAAATCACCAAACAGCTTTTCTATCCTCCTTACCATAAGGTCCGGATCGAAGTCGCCACAAGCAATGACGCACTGGTTTTGTGGCTGATACCAACGCTCGTAGAACCTGCGCATTTGCTCAGCAGTACATGAGTTGATAATATCCATACTGCCGATAGGATTGCGCTCTGCATATCGTGTGCCAGCGTTACGCTCCTTAAACACCTTCATTCCTTCATCACTCATGGAACGAGCACGCCATTCCTCCACTATCACGTTGCGCTCAGCATTAAGGGCTGCAGCATCAATGGTGGCATCTGCACTCCAGTCGCGAAGAATCATCAAACAACTGTCTATGCGACTTTCGCCAGTCAGCGGTACGGCAGAAAGAATGTATTGCGTGTTCTCAAATGATGTGCGGGCATTCACATCTGGACCGAATGCCACACCGATGCTGCGCAAGAAATCGATGATGGTGTTGCCAGGATAATGCTTCGTACCCTTGAACATCATGTGCTCAAGGAAATGCGCCATGCCTAGTTCAGTTTCCTCTTCCACGAGCGAACCAGTGCGCTGTATCAATCGGAACTCGCCTATATGTTTTTTGTTCACAGCCTTGCGCACATAATACGTCATGCCGTTTGGCAGTATGCCCTGACGTAAAGCCGTGTCAACAGGTACTATCTGTTCGGATGTCTTAGCGTTGGCGGTTAATGCTATGATGATGGTTAATAATGCTGTGCAAAGTCTCTTCATTAGTTGTTTTTATTGTTTAGAGTTGGTATAAGGAAGGGCGTAAACCCTTCATTGACTTGTTTACTCTTTAGGCTACCGCCAAGTGGCCCTATCCGCAACAAGCAAGAATGAGTTCACGCCCTAAGACGTGAACTTCTCGTTCTGCTTGTTCTCGCGGATGAATGTTTGGCGGTATTCAAAGAGTTGAGAACAAGAGCCGTGAAGCTCTATATTTTCAATATGTTATAAATCAATTCCTCCCTCAGATGGAGTACGGAATGCAAATTTTGTTTTCTTGTCTTTGTTTGTTATACAAAAATCGGTTAATGTGATTATGTCCATACCTATAAGCATATCATAATCATCTATGTCACTGCAATAAACCTCTACATCATGAGTCAGATAGCCATCTGGCAAACCAATATGAACCATATAGGTTTTCGCTGTCCGATCACCACCGATACCCATAATTTCACCCTCTCTGTATGGTTTAAGTCCTAATGCTTCCACCACTCTTGGAGATATGAAGGTGAACTGCGCTCCAGTGTCCCATGCTGCGTTTTCCGTATAATAATAAGGAGGAAAGTTCTCTCCTTCCTTAAGTTCTACGGCTGGCATCACGATTGCATTCGTTATGATGGCATCTGCAAGACCATCATACTCTTTGTTGAATGTGCTCATAAAATGCCTTCTGGAAGTTTAGTTACCTTATGCTCAGTACGCGTAATGACATAGCTACCAGGCTTCACCCTATAGAAAGAAGCGAAGGTCTTTCGAGTTGCAGACTCTCGAACAGGAGCTTCAATATGCTTGAAGTCTTCCATCTTTGGATTTCTAAGATCTATCATTACTGATTCGTTATTAAATTCTTATAAATAGGTCAATGCCGACCTTTTGCTTTGCAAAAGTACTACATTTTTTTCAATTACGATTCATCTTCACCCTTAAAAGATGCTAATTGGGCGAAAAACATGCCATAATGTTGCTCAGATGTGACATTTCAGCACTACTTACATCCTTTTCCCTTTCGTTTATAAAACACGTTCTTTGAAATACACACACATCATTGCAAACTCCATTTATCAATCAGAAAGATTTTGCACAATAAATCTCATTTGTGACATTATTGTGACACAATAGGAATTTTGTCAACTTAAATTTTGTTCTTAATACAAGCATATAATACTATATATAAATGCAATAACAATCTGTATAATAAAACCGCAAAATGGTAGCCTAATTCATCTGTCACACAGAGCACCACTATCAACAGTTCTAATTCTGCAAACTCTTTCTTCATGAACTCCGAAGAACCGACCTTGTTTCCGATGACCGCTACTACACTACAGCCGAAGCTGCAGAAAAATACGGCATGACCAAGAGCAACACCTGTGTCTTCATCAAGAAAGAGAACCTGACGAAGGTAAAAGTCGGAGTTCAGAACCTCGTTGTCAAGGAGG